>NZ_JBPYDC010001914.1:0-500 GCF_051847575.1 Psychrobacter sp. 1U2 | reverse complement strand
AAGTATCGACGCCAGTATCGCTACCGAAGGTAAAATGCGCTATATCGCTACTGTTGAAGACGATAAAAATTCTAAAAGTATCAGATTCGAATTTACCCCAACGGACTCCAACCAACCTTTAGGAGATACCGCTATTAGCGGACGTATCTCGCCGCAACTGGTCGGTATGGGCTTACTTAATCTCATCCCTGAAGCCAGTATTATCGCTGCCGCCGATGCTAACGATGACAATAAAGATGAAATCAGTGGCCGTGTGCACTGGGTTAACGAAGGTGCTTATGAGCGAATTGGCCGCTTTGGTTGGAAAGCGATTAATTCAAGTCTGCGTACCCAAAACGCCAACGCCATGTCGCAAGATATGGGCTTAACCACTTCGATATTTATGGACCCTAACTGTACCGCTAATCAGCCAATTTGTTGGACAGCCGCCAATGGCGGTACGCCAGAGGTCTCAGACAGCAGTTTGGATGCTGTGACTGACTTTATGACCGCGCTTGCAG
>NZ_JBPYDC010001913.1:0-500 GCF_051847575.1 Psychrobacter sp. 1U2 | reverse complement strand
ATTATAAATTAATGAATTGCTTGTATGAAAATCTAGTAATTAACTATTAAAGACTTATCAAAACAACGTTCGACTAGCATAAGCCGAATCATCGTTAACAACAACACCTTTTGGTTATCACTTTATTAAAGAATAATAGCTTTTTGCTAACATGATAAGGTTATTTAATTATCATAATTTGGATTTTGCGGTGCATCAATAGGATATGGCTGGGTCACATAATCGACCGTACTAATCGCAGCTGTTAGGGCGTGAATACTGGTATCGGTATCATCGTAGCGCACGGTTGCGATGCTACTCGCTGCATCAAGATCTATCGCAGTGACCCCTGTGATGTTCTTTAACGCTATCATGACACTGTCTAATCCTTCAGCGTCATCGATATTCTCAATACTCACTTGTGCTGTCTGAATCGCCATTGTGCTGCCCTCTTTGTTACTTATCCATTAATGAGTATCTAACACCTCAAAGCTTTTTACTAAATCATCCACTTGCTTTAA
>NZ_JBPYDC010001912.1:0-500 GCF_051847575.1 Psychrobacter sp. 1U2 | reverse complement strand
ATCAACATCAAAGGTCGGGTTAATCTCGGCAATGTCAGCCATTTTTACTTTGTTTGATGCCATAATACGTTTGACCGCGCGCTCAACGAAGCTCAGCTCAATACCATAGGCGGCGGGCGCACTGACACCAGGAACGACGCTCGATGGCAAGCAATCCATATCAATGGTTAAATAGACCACATCAACGTCGTTGATAAATTCTTCTATTTGAGCCGCAATTTTTTTCCATTTCTTATTGGTGCAATCTTCGTCACTGATAATGTGTACGCCTAACTGCTCAGCACGGTCGAAGAGCGCGGCTGTGTTGGAAAACCGGCTGACGCCGATACAGCAATAGTGAAATGGCTGACTCTGTTCATCAAGGTGCTCGGCAATCTGGCGAAAGGGCGTACCAGACGTCGCGACATCAGACTGACGAATATCTAGATGCGCATCAAAATTAATCACCCCGATGCTAGGCATTGTGCTCGCATGGCTTTTAACATCATTTTCAATATTAC
>NZ_JBPYDC010001911.1:0-501 GCF_051847575.1 Psychrobacter sp. 1U2 | reverse complement strand
CATGGTGACCAGCGCTGACACATCGTCACCTGCCCCGCAAATCAGCAAGCGGATTTGTGGCTGTATACTTTGTACGAGCCACTCGGTTACTAAGTTAGCGTTGTCGTCATTTTCATCATTGTTATCATGTTCATCATCTTTTACAACAATATACTCGGCATTTTTATCGATAAGTGCATGTTGTGCTAATTTTTCAACCGTATCCGCAATCGTATTTGAGGTGTTAGCGCCAGCTTGATTTGACTCGCTATTGATACCGCTGTTATCAGTGCCAATAGTCGTGATTTGTCCCGACTCGGTATAATTATCCAAATCAAGACGCATACTGATTTTAAGTTTAGAGCTTGAATCTTGATGATTAGCAAAACGAATGAGGGTTGCAATTTTTTTTGGCTGCTGAGTTGCACGCACTTGCCGAACGATATCTAATAAAGCCGTAGCCGACGTTAGTCGCTCAAACAGTATGTGTATGCGCCCATTACAACCTAGACCAAAATTTAA
>NZ_JBPYDC010001910.1:0-501 GCF_051847575.1 Psychrobacter sp. 1U2 | reverse complement strand
TAATACAATAACATCAATGCCTAGACCAAACACTAACTGGCGTTGTAACTGCTTGGTAGCAACTAAGAATAAACTGAGTAAAATCAAACTAAGAATGACGTAAAACCCAAGTGCAGTTTGTTGCAATAAGCTCAGTAATAACAAATCGGTGTCAGCTTTAATATTGGCATATGCCATTAATAGCAAAAACGCACTAACTACTAATCGATAACCATTATAAATTATCCCAAGCTTACGCAATTGTGATACAGGTAAAGTATTATCCTGCTTTAAAGTCTGAAAAATGACGTTGATGGTTCTAAAAGCAGATTTCATAAAATAACCGAAGGGGAGTAGTAATGAGCAATAGACCAATTAAAAGTACAGATAAGTCTAGTATTAAGGCTGAATCAGCCCATGGCGGATGGCTAGATGCGTCAATTTAACGTCACTATCTACCCCAACTTTTTCATAAATACGGTAGCGATAGGTGTTAATGGTTTTTACACTTACAAATAACTG
>NZ_JBPYDC010001909.1:0-501 GCF_051847575.1 Psychrobacter sp. 1U2 | reverse complement strand
AATGACTTCGTTGCAGATCCGATGAACCGCGTTAAACCAGGTGACATTGTTTCGGTACGCGTCATTTCTATTGATGAAAAACGTGGCCGCATTGGTTTTAGTATGAAGCCTGAGTCTGAAAAGCCAGCGCGTTCAGTAGCAAAGCCTACTTCAAGCACTGGTAATGATGACAAAGCCAGCCGCCCACGTAGCAACCGCCCAGCCGCCGATAAACGCCCATCAAAACCACGTGGCAATCGTCAAGACAAAGACAGCGCTAATAACCGCAGTAAAGCGCCTAGAGCTGATAAAGCTGAAGCGCCTAGCAAAATGGGTACACTTGGTGCACTGCTACAAGAAGCGGGTGTAACAAAAACTAAGAAATAATAGCAAGTAATTGATAAAGAGACATAAAAAGGCAGCCGTTAGGCTGCCTTTTTTATGCATACAACATATGTTTCCAGTAGTGATATATCTTTAACCAGCCATCGCTGAATTATCGTTAGTTAAACAACATTAACG
>NZ_JBPYDC010001908.1:0-501 GCF_051847575.1 Psychrobacter sp. 1U2 | reverse complement strand
AAACTACAAGCACTCGGAGCAAAGGTTGTTGGTAGCGTTTCTGCTAAAACCACGGCGCTACTGGCAGGGGAGAAGGCCGGCTCGAAATTAACTAAGGCGGAAAAATTAGAGGTTAAGGTGGTGGATGAGGATGAGTTTTTGAAGATGGTTGGGGATGAGAACCGTTAAAAAATTGCACTGCTAACTGCGAGCATGGCTCTTGTCTTGCGTCGGGCAAAACAGTGTTTTGCTTATTCCTCCTCAGGTTCGCAAGTGCAAATCCCTTAGAGGGGATTTGCTGGTTAGGTCATACTTTAATAACATGCTCGTCCCTCGCACACCAATTATAAATTAGAAACGTAGGGTGATTTAGGCTTTAGCTAACTCACCCTATAAAACTCTAAAAGCCAACCAATCTCTCACCACTAACCCCAATGTTATTACCCTCTAAAAATCAATAACATACGCTTACCCGCAAGCATTGCGCTCTTTTTTATAATGGATTGTACAATTGTAAAAAGG
>NZ_JBPYDC010001907.1:0-501 GCF_051847575.1 Psychrobacter sp. 1U2 | reverse complement strand
TGGCTTGTACAAAAGTACTGGGCAGAGCAAGCCGCAAGTCATGACACTACAAGGACAGATGCAAATGCAGCAAACGTCCATCGCAGCGAAAGTACCCGGGCGTATCGCACAGATTCTGGTCACAGAAGGCAATAAGGTTGAAGTCGGTCAGCAACTGATTGAGATGGACTCACCTGAAATCAACGCAAAGATTGCTCAAGCTCGTGCCGGTAAAGATATGGCTCAAAGCCAATTAGATAAAGCAGAAAATGGCGCGCGCCCGCAAGAGATCGCGCAAGCAAAAGCCGCTTGGCAAGCCAATAAAGCGGCTTCTGATTTGGCACAAAACACCTACCAACGTGTCGATCGCCTTTATGAAGAAGGACTTATGGCAAGGCAGAAGCGTGATGAAGCCTATGCGCAGTATCTGGCTACGCAAGACCAAACTGAAGCGGCGCGTTTGCAGTATGATCTAGCATTAGAAGGCGCACGTAGCGAAGATAAGTCTGCTGCCACTGCACA
>NZ_JBPYDC010001906.1:0-501 GCF_051847575.1 Psychrobacter sp. 1U2 | reverse complement strand
TGTTAGATAATGACATTGTTAGATAATGACATTGTTAGGTTAGACAGTGAGATAGACAGATAGCAAAACTGTTAGATAGCCTAAAATCAGCCTTTGACTGACTCAAAACCAATAAAGCCGTCACCAAAAATTTGGGACGGCTTTATTGGTTTAAGTAAGCATTAGCAAAATATAGAATCGTCACTAAAACTTAACTATCGAGCGGATACTTTGGTGCCATCCTTACGACTAATGGTAAGCCCCGTAAAACCAAATAACAACGTCAACAGTAGCGATAAATAACAGAAAAACGCATAAGGTAGATAATCCAGTACTGGCACGCCTAATGCTTGACTGATAAATACCCCGCACACACTCCAAGGTACGAGTGGATTGATGACTGTACCTGCATCCTCGATGGTACGAGATAAGTTCTTTGGATGTAAGTTTAAGCGCTCAAATATCGGACGAAACGCGGTACCTGAGAGTAAGATACTTAAATACTGCTCACCGATCAGCACG
>NZ_JBPYDC010001905.1:0-502 GCF_051847575.1 Psychrobacter sp. 1U2 | reverse complement strand
AACGCATTGTGCAGATACTATGAGTAGTGCATCTTGTAAGCTGCAAGCCCAAGTATTATTCGACGGAAACCGCTGTCCAGATCTGGATTATCTGACACTTGCAACGCTTGGTATAGCTGAGTCCAGTATTGATTGCCAAGCTTGGGTAAAGGGAGATGCACGGCACACTAGTATTGCAGCTGCCAGTATCTTAGCAAAGGTGAGCCGCGATCAAGCTATGTATCAGCTAGATTCATTGTATCCACAATACGGTATTGCCAAACATAAAGGTTATCCTACTCGCGCTCATATGAAAGCTGTGGACCTTTATGGCCCATTGCCAGAGCATCGTCGTAGCTTTGCGCCGATAAGAAAAGCATTAAATAATGAAAGATAGAGTAACCATAAAAGGGCTATTTACTTCATTGATTCCTGTGTGTCTTAATTAAGCTAGGCAAAAGAAAATAGCCTAAGCAAAGCATTGTACTATTCCTAAAATGTCCCTTAAAACCATCCTTCAAGT
>NZ_JBPYDC010001904.1:0-502 GCF_051847575.1 Psychrobacter sp. 1U2 | reverse complement strand
ATTCAGACAAAGGGAAATATCCTGATAGCTATTATGCCGCCAGTCGTAATCCTAAGCCTGACAGACCGACGCTAAAAAATGACATTCAAACGGAGGTTTGTGTGGTCGGTGGTGGCTATAGTGGCTTATCAACCGCCCTACATCTGATCGAGACCGATCATGAAGTCGTCATTCTTGAAGGCGCGCAGATCGGCTGGGGCGCATCAGGACGTAATGGTGGACAAATCGTCAATGGCCTTAACGCCAGCCTACAAAAGATTCAAAAATCTTATGGTCAACAAAACGCAGACTTCGTCGGTCAACTAGTGACTCGCGGTGGCAAAATTATTCGTCGTTTTATCGCTGATTACAATATTGACTGCGATCTAAAAGAAAAAAACATCTTTGCAGCTCTAAACAATGGACAACTAAGGGACTTACAAGAAACGCATGCATTGTGGGAAAGCCATGGCATGCATGATCGAGAAATGTTGGACAAGTCTGGCATTCAAGAACACATAAA
>NZ_JBPYDC010001903.1:0-502 GCF_051847575.1 Psychrobacter sp. 1U2 | reverse complement strand
ATATTAATCAGTAAACATAGGCGCAACTGTCCATCTTTGTGGTTAACACCATTACCTGTGGGCAAAGTTGAGTACTGCATTTGAAGTAGCCAATACGCCAAATCTAATAGCTTATCTACAGATTGCCGCTGCAATCGAGACAATGGCTGTGAGGCTAGCTGCTGCTTTGCCATTTGATAGAGAGGACCCAGTCTTTGCCGCTCATAGGGGTTAAGCACAGCAATCTGTCGCCAGCACACCAGCTTAGACAGTAACGCTGCGGACAATGATATAGACTGTGAGTGATAGGCTTGAGACGCGCCTGCCAACTGCTCAAGAAAGACCAAAGCACTTCTTATCATACGATTGGCCAGCATATCAGTGCTCAATTGGTTTACTTCACAGACAAACTTATGAGGCTGATGGCTATTACGCTTTAGCTGCTCTTTAATGAGTAGCTTACCCTGTAGCATTGACTGGTTGTGGGTTTGCGTTTGATACTGCTTGGTTGGCCGATAATCGG
>NZ_JBPYDC010001902.1:0-502 GCF_051847575.1 Psychrobacter sp. 1U2 | reverse complement strand
GATATTGCCACGCACTTCCAATATATTGATGGGGTAATGATTGGACGGGCTTTTTATCATAACCCTTACTTACTAGCAGAAGCTAATAGTCTATGGGATCAGCCGATGCCTAAGCGTGCAGATATTTTAGCGCAGCTGTATCCATATTTAGAGGAGCAGCTTATAAAAGGTGAGACACTATCGACGATGGCGCGGCACTATTTGGGATTATTTCAAGGATTGCCCGGAGCTCGTAAGTGGCGACAAGCATTAAGCGGTAAACCGCAGCTGACACTCGATGATATCAAAAAAGCTGCCGACGAAGTTTTGCAACTAAACCCTAATGCTTAATTTGTTTTGATCGTTTTGGTCAAGTATCTTTTGTTCAACTAACTTGGTTTAGGTACTGCCACATAGCAACACCGTTATTGATAATATGTAACAACATAGGCAGTACTAGTGATCCTGACTTGATACGCGCGTAGCAAAATATAAATGCTAGTACCACGATAGTAGTGATTTC
>NZ_JBPYDC010001901.1:0-503 GCF_051847575.1 Psychrobacter sp. 1U2 | reverse complement strand
ATCCATAAAACACCTATGAAAGATATATTCATGCCGCCTTGCCATGGACGTGCACTTAATGCAATACCCGCAAATCCTAAGGCAACCCCTAGCGCCATCTGTTTAGTAGACCTCTCCTCTGGTAAGAAAAGCGCCGCCCCTAAAAAAGTAAATATCGGTATCGAACCACTCAATAACCCTGCAATACTACTGGGTAACAACGCCGTACCAGCAATAAACCCATAATAGTAAAAGGAGGTTGCAAGCACAGACATGACGATAAAATGCGGCAAATACGCAAGCTGCTCCCGAGTAATGGCTTTATGACGCCATGCGATAAGTACTAAAGGTATAAACCCAAACAGCACTCGCAGAAAGACAGTTTGAGAAGGCGTTATCACAGCGGTGGCCCACTTCATAAAAATAAAGTTAGACCCCCAAATCACACCAAGTAATACTAGCGCTGTATAGGCTCTAAACATAGTATTGGCCTTTATCAGACAGAGTGCGTCACACCGCCATCA
>NZ_JBPYDC010001900.1:0-503 GCF_051847575.1 Psychrobacter sp. 1U2 | reverse complement strand
AAGAGAAGAAAAACAAAGGCTTAACAGGACTACGCCATGAAGTCACTATCATAGGATGGTTGCGAGCCTGTACAGTTAGCTACTTAGACCTAGCGGAGGGTAATATCTACCAATCCAGTGCCAACCCAGCACTACATCCTGAAGTGCAACGTCGGCTCATGTGGGATGGTCAGAACAATCCCTACAACATCTTGCCCGTTACACCCGAGCGCCAAGCGGCTTTTAATAATGAGAACCAAACGGTAAAGCTGAAATGGTATTCAGGCATTGCTATTAATGCCACATGGTTTATTGGGTCGATATTGTATGTGATGCTTGTGATTGCTTAAATAAAAATTGGAATGTATTAACCCAGATACCATTGGCAGATTAATGACAGCACTGAACAAAGCGTCATGGACAGCACGTACGTATCAATTTCATTGTGGGCGACATCACCCATCCCATCATTGTCGGTATGTAGTGGTAACTTATAATAGCTAACGAAGTCACAATTTTAGACA
>NZ_JBPYDC010001899.1:0-503 GCF_051847575.1 Psychrobacter sp. 1U2 | reverse complement strand
ATTTGCATATGTCCATCTTGCTGGTTATTGGCAAATGGGCATTTTGGCGCATTGATTGGAATTTGAGCAAAGTTTGGTGAACCCAGACGCTTAAGCTGCGTATCTAAATAGCTAAACAGACGTCCCTGTAATAAGGGATCGTTACTGAAATCGATACCAGGTGGCAAGTGCGATGGACAAAATGCTACTTGCTCTGTTTCAGCAAAGAAATTATCTGGGTTGCGATTTAAGACCATTTTACCGATGATTTTGACGGGTACCATCTCTTCTGGAATCAGTTTCGTCGCATCTAGATGGTCAAATGGAAACTCATTGGCTTCTTCTTCAGTAAATAACTGAACACCAAACTCCCACTCAAAGTACTTGCCATTATCAATCGCTTCATACATATCACGGCGATTGTAATCAGGGTCAGCGCCAGAAATTTTAACTGCTTCATCCCAAATAAGTGACTGCACACCTGCTACTGGCTTCCAATGAAAACGTACAAAGGTACTCTTACC
>NZ_JBPYDC010001898.1:0-503 GCF_051847575.1 Psychrobacter sp. 1U2 | reverse complement strand
CAGGCTCAAGGATAATCTCAGGCATGTCCTCAGCACTATAATCATCGCTTAAATAGCGTGTAATCTCTTCCGCATAGACCTTTACAGGATTGACTTCACTGATATAGTTGGCTGGAAAACCACCACCCAAATTGATCATTTGTAGCTTAATATCTTCTTCATTTTTCATCCAGTCAAACATATATTTGACCTTGGCAAGTGCATCATCCCATGCTGCTACGTCTTTTTGCTGACTACCTACATGGAATGAGATACCATAAGGTACCAAGCCCAAATCACGTGCCTGTACCAGTAGTTCAAGCGCCATATTAGGATGGCAACCGAACTTGCGCGATAATGGCCATTCAGCGGTATCTGAACCTTGTACCAAGATACGCACAAACACTTTAGAGCCAGGTGCCTGTTCGGCGATATTTTTTAAGTCAGCTTCTGAGTCGGTTGCATATAAATCAATACCTTTTTCAAAAGCATATTTGACATGTGCCGCTTTTTTAATTGTATTA
>NZ_JBPYDC010001897.1:0-503 GCF_051847575.1 Psychrobacter sp. 1U2 | reverse complement strand
CCAGTTGCTGTTTAGCACTTTTAACGCCAATAACTTTTTGCAAATCAAGACGCTCACCAACCAAGGGCTTCACTATCCAGAAACGAGCGAGTGGCAGCTAGCATTAACTCATGCTGGCTTTGAGAGAGTCGTACTATCAACTCAGCGTTTTGATCTACTGTTTACAACCCCTTATGCAGTATTAAAACACATGAAACTGACAGGAGTGTCGACCAACCAAACGCAATCAGTCAACGCTCAACCTTTTAAGTGGACAAAAGCGCGTTTGCAACAATTTGAGCGAGACTATTGGCAGCATTTTTCGGCAACAGATGAAGAGGGCCAGCCTTGTGTCAGCTTGACTTATGAAGTACTGATCGTGAGTGCTTTTAGACCATAACCTTATAATATACAGTAGTAACACTAAAATCATGGTCATAAAAAAACGCACCCCGAAGGATGCGTTTTTTCATTTAACGATTTATCAATTTGTATCGATTCTACCATTTTCAAAAACTTGAATA
>NZ_JBPYDC010001896.1:0-503 GCF_051847575.1 Psychrobacter sp. 1U2 | reverse complement strand
AGCTATTTTCTACTTTCGTATCCTCATCCTCTGCTGGCATAGCGTTGGCAACATACTGCTGGTTTTCTGCACGAGATTTCGCCAGTGCCTTTGCTTCTGCACTCTCCTGCTCTGCCAAAAACTGCTGAGCGCGCTTCTCTTGTTCTGCAACACGAGCCGCACGTTCTTTTTGCTTTTGTGCCAAGATACGTTTTTCAGTTTCGATATCTGTGGTTAATGGTTCTACAGTTGTTTGTTCAGTTGATGATTTTTCGACGATAGCAGCGGGCGTTGCTGGCTTATCATTAGTACCGATTTGTTGCACCATGGCGTATAGCATGACGCTACCGCCTATAATCATCCCGATGCCCAATAAGGCTTGTCTCGAAAAATTCATCCGTTTACGTCTCTTAGTTGGTTAATAAGGTTGATGGCTAGGCATGACCAGTCTATATCGTCATCTTACTTTACTGCAAAAATTACTGCAAAAATTGTGTCATGTTTATAAAACGCTTTGATTATAA
>NZ_JBPYDC010001895.1:0-503 GCF_051847575.1 Psychrobacter sp. 1U2 | reverse complement strand
AGATACGACGCGGATCAGCCAATAAACTTGCAACATAACGAGTAAATACGGCCGCATCAGCACCATTAATCACGCGATGATCATAAGATAATGATAATGGTAGCATCAAGCGTGGCTCAAAGGTCTGCTTATCCGCATTCCAGCGTGGCTGCATTGTTGCTTCAGAAGCACCCAATATACCTACTTGTGGCCAATTGACCAATGGCGTAAATGACGTTCCACCCAAAACACCTTGGCTCGAAATCGTAAAGCTAGCCCCTTGCAAGTCCTTGGTGCTAAGCTTTTTATCACGCGCTTTTACAGCCAGCTCGCCGATCTCAATCGCAATTTGCTTGATGCCTTTGTCTTGCGCATTTTTAATCACTGGCACAATCAGACCGTCGTCAGTCGCTACTGCAATACCCATATTGACACTTTTACGCAAGATAATTTGCGTATTATCATCACTTAGATGACTGTTAAAACGCGGATGCTGAGTAAGCGCATAGGCAGTTGCTTTAACG
>NZ_JBPYDC010001894.1:0-503 GCF_051847575.1 Psychrobacter sp. 1U2 | reverse complement strand
AAGACTAATACGACGTTTTTCTTGCTGTCCGTGACTTTGTTTTAAATACGTTACCAATTTTTCTTGCTCAAGTTCGGTGACTGAGTCATCCTCCCCGCGAGCAGGTAGCCCAGCATCCTGGAGTTGCTGCTGTACAGCACCGACGGTTTTGCCTACCATTTCTGCCAGTTCTTTGACGGTCTTATCTGCCATTTATTATCACCTACTGTCTATTATTTGCTATTTGTTCAATTCAGTTGTTGGCTACAAATGATTGCGTTTGACCAAAACAGAGATTATTTAATATAATTGGATGTTATATAAGTATATTAAATATTAATCTTTTATTAGCCTTTCATTATTAATAGCATACCACCAAAAGACAGCGATATGCAGTTAACACCTATTCATCGAACCAAGATTCCCGAGCCTTCATGATAAGCTTGCCTGCTGTTTCAGCATCTAAACCTTCAATATCTTCTAAATCAAAAACTGCTTGTTCAGCCAGATCGTCAACGGTAATA
>NZ_JBPYDC010001893.1:0-503 GCF_051847575.1 Psychrobacter sp. 1U2 | reverse complement strand
GCCAATTACGATAGTCTTTTTCGTAAAAAACAATGGGAGCATGAAGACGCGGTATCAGTACGAACTTGGAATTCACATTTATTTGTCGAGTGATAATACGTTGTCCACGACAGCGCAGAAACTGGTGTAAGCCTCTTGTATCTTCAATAATTACATTGCTATTAAGGTTGATACGTTGACCAGAATCCAATTGAAACCAAATAGGAATGTTTTGAGGCAGGTGCCGTGTTATAGAAAGATCGCTTAATAAGAAAAGTCTTTTATCTCTACAATTTTTCCCTAAGAATTTTTCTAGGTAGATCATTACTAACACTCATAAATACAGATTAAGCATTAGTCTAGCGTAGGGGTGTGACAGGTTGTGTCAAGAATACGAAATTGGAAAATAATTTTGGAGGGTGTTTGGGAGTATCGATTCGTAAAGGAATGAATGAATAAAAATGCAGCTATATCCAGTCTAATGGATTATGCTGCGGCTTCTTAGATTATAGTAACAACACAGA
>NZ_JBPYDC010001892.1:0-503 GCF_051847575.1 Psychrobacter sp. 1U2 | reverse complement strand
GAGATGCGTCAAATGAAGCTTGGTGTGCAAAAACACGGCTTAGTCATGGCAATGCCGAGCAATCAGCCAGACTTGATGAATAGCAATAAGATGCGCGGTATGCAGATGCGAGCTGGCGCTACCCAACAAGCTGTCATCCCATGGACTGCAATAAAAAGCTGGGATGAGACTGATGACTATATCTTTATGATGTTTGAAATGAAAGGGCAACAAGGCAGTCAAATTGTACCCAAACGTTTACAAGCACAGAAATTCCCTATCGATACTGTCCGCCAGCACTTACAAGAAGTCGTGCCGATACGCGGCTTAAACCCTGAAAGCTTACAACCACCTTCACAGTAAGGTTTTATAGAATAAATCATATAGTTATATTTATTAAAATTAACTAATGCATCATAGTTTGCTATTATTATAAGCATCAAAGGAAGAGATAGAGTATATATTGATGGATATAGATGAACGACGAAGTATTTTATCTATAACCAAATTTAGTAGAACACCTG
>NZ_JBPYDC010001891.1:0-504 GCF_051847575.1 Psychrobacter sp. 1U2 | reverse complement strand
AGTTGAGCTTAAGTCGCACATTCAGTTTTATGAAGGGATCAAGACTCGTGACATTCATGAGACCATCATCAAGTCAGCGGCCGACCTTATCTCTGAAGATACTCCTGACTATCAATATTTGGCCGCGCGTTTGGCAATCTTTCATCTGCGTAAGATTGCTTATAACAAATTTACACCGCCGCACCTATATGACCACGTTAAAACTCTTACAGATTCTGGCAAATACGATGAGCATATCCTAGCCGATTATAGTCGTAGCGAGTTTGATGAATTGGAAGAATACCTCGATCATTGGCGCGATATGAACTTGGCCTACGCAGCCGTTGAGCAAATGGCAGGCAAATACCTCGTGCAAGATCGCGTCACCAAGACCGTTTATGAAAGCCCGCAGTTTTTATATATGCTGGTCGGTATGTGTCTGTTTGCCAACTATGACAAAGCTGAGCGCATAAGCTATGTCAAACGCTTCTATGATGCCACCTCACAGTTCAAAATCTCTCTACC
>NZ_JBPYDC010001890.1:0-504 GCF_051847575.1 Psychrobacter sp. 1U2 | reverse complement strand
CATCGCTCAATACCAGCGCGGCGAAAATGACACAGGTTCACCAGAAGTTCAAATCGCTTTGTTAAGTGCTCGTATCAATGATTTACAGAATCATTTTAAAGAGCATAAAGCCGATCACCATAGCCGTCGTGGCCTTATCCGTATGGTTAATACGCGCCGTAAATTGCTTGATTACCTAAAAGGTAAAGATCTTGGTCGCTATACAACTGTTATCAAGCAGTTGGGTCTACGTCGTTAATTTGACGTCTGCAATATTAATAATAGTTAAGTAAAAAGGTAGTGCTTATTTGTCATATGACTCTAAAGACTCTCTTTTAAGTGTTGAAAAAATAATTGACTGTTATCAATATAATATGTAAGTAATGAAAGAGCGGTGTGGAATAGTTTCACGCCGCTTTTTTATGGATATCTGGTAAGTATTAGGTAGTCTGGTTGCCGTTTAGCCCAACTTTTGACCATAAAAACACTCAGTTTTGTATTTAATTGGTCAACACCTATAAATCA
>NZ_JBPYDC010001889.1:0-504 GCF_051847575.1 Psychrobacter sp. 1U2 | reverse complement strand
AATTTAGAGAATCATCCTGTATAAACTGTTGGTCTAAAAAATCCTATAAGCTAAAAATTACTTATTTTTAGTCGAACAATAAAAGGGAATATTATATTATTGACTGAGTTTATATTACAAAGCAGTAGTAAAAATTTTGATTAATTCATAAAACTTAAGAAAAAAAGTCGGTAAATAGGGGTAAAAAGAGTGGTAGTGAATAAACTAATATCTTATGCCCGCTATTTCTTAGTGTTGCTCCTGATCATTTATGTCATATTGGCTTGGATGTACTTCAAAGACCATGCCGTACAGCTTACTTTATTTGGTTTATTGCTTTGGTTTGTCATTGTCCCGATATTATTGCTTGCCTTGATGCTAGCGCTTCGATGGAGACAAAAAAAAGTAGCAAGCAGTGCTGCCGATGTATCAGATATCAGTAGTGAGAAAAAAAGCCCCAAACCGCCGGATTCTTATAATTTGTTTATATACAGCAGCATTTGTCTGCCTGAAGGAGATAACTGG
>NZ_JBPYDC010001888.1:0-504 GCF_051847575.1 Psychrobacter sp. 1U2 | reverse complement strand
CGCAGCGCAAGATAAGTATTGGCAAATAACTTGATGGCTTCTGCTTCGGCGCTATTGGTCAATAAAATATCAATGTCTTCTTTAACCGCACAGGCTGCAACTATATTGGCATATACTGCAGCCCGCTCTGACTGCTCACCAACGATAATACGTGAGGGATATAGATTATCATACAGCGCTTTACCTTCTCGCAGAAACTCAGGAGCAAAGATAAGGTTATCAATGCCTAGCTTCTTTTTCGTTTTTTGCGTAAAGCCCACAGGAATGGTAGATTTTATGATAATAAGAGTATCAGCATTAACTGCCAATACATCGTTAATTACCGCCTCGACGCTACTGGTATCAAAAGAGTTGGTATCTGTATCATAGTTCGTAGGAGTTGCTATTAGTACATAATCAGCGTCTTTATAAGCCTGTAATTTATCTGTCGTCGCAAACAAATCCAGCTCTTTACGAGCTAGAAAGTTTTCTATTTCTTTATCATCAATAGGTGACTGACGCTGA
>NZ_JBPYDC010001887.1:0-504 GCF_051847575.1 Psychrobacter sp. 1U2 | reverse complement strand
AGAAGATGCGACCTACGACGGGACAACGCCTACTAGCAACAATGGCAACAGCAACTCTACCAACCGTGCCAATAACGCAAATTCGGGTACTGCTAGTATACAACCTGCCAAACCTGCGACCACTTATATTCTACAAATCAATAGCTTCGGTGACGCTGATGAAGCCGATCGCCGCCGCGCTCAAGTACTAATGGCTGGTGTTGACGCTAGAGTGGTAAAGAATACCACAGGTAACGGTTTGCCAATTTATCAAGTTATTTCGCGGCCGATGAATACTCGTCAAGCAGTGACCACTGCCCAGCAACGTCTACAGAATAACGGTATTGATTCAATTATCGTTGAGCAACGTCGTTAGATTGGATTACTTGCGAGTGTTTTTATAGTTTGTTACTGATTAAAAAGCGTCGCAATGACGCTTTTTTTATCTCTCGTTTTTATCGAATATATCTTCCCTAGCTGTTTTATTATATCTCTATTATCAAAACGTTCATAAAGAGTATGGCT
>NZ_JBPYDC010001886.1:0-504 GCF_051847575.1 Psychrobacter sp. 1U2 | reverse complement strand
CGACCAGCTTTTACGCCAGCTTTTGCGAAGTGACCTTTCTGTGCGGCTGTTACGCGGCTGTCACGACGAGTACCTGTGGTGATTTGAATGGCTTGATAGCCATCTACATCAGTATTTTTTAATTGAGTAATGCGGTTTGCACTAACCTCAATCACTGTTACAGGGATAGAGGCACCTGTTTCAGTGAAGATACGGGTCATGCCGCATTTTTTACCGACTAAACCGATCGCCATTTTAGACCTCTTTATATCTTATATTAATGAGTTGGGCGTTTAATATGCATTAACCCAAAGCAATTTGAACGTCAACGCCCGCCGCTAAGTCTAACTTCATTAACGCGTCCACAGTTTTGTCAGTAGGCTGAACAATGTCAACCATACGCTTATGAGTACGGATTTCGTACTGATCACGTGCGTCTTTATTGACGTGTGGCGAAGTTAGAACGTTGAAGCGCTCAATGCGAGTCGGCAACGGTACAGGACCACAAACTTGCGCACCGGTGCG
>NZ_JBPYDC010001885.1:0-504 GCF_051847575.1 Psychrobacter sp. 1U2 | reverse complement strand
CGCTGATGCTATTTGTATTTGTCGTCGGTCCATCAGTATTTATCTTAAATGCCTTTATGGAAAATACGGGTAGCTATTTGGGCAATATTGTTGAGCGTACTTTTAGTTTGCAAGCTTATCGGTCGAGTGATTGGATTGGTAGTTGGACGTTATTTATCTTTGCTTGGACGATTGCATGGGCGCCATTTGTCGGTTTGTTTATTGCTAAGATTAGTCGCGGTCGTACCATTCGTGAGTTTGTACTAGGTGTGATGCTAGTACCAACGCTGTTTACGTTCTTTTGGTTTTCAGTATTCGGTGATACCGCGCTACATATGATTATGGTTGATGGTTACGATGCTTTGATTGGGGAGGTGCAAAATAACCAAGCGATAGCATTGTTTAAATTATTAGAAAATTTGCCGTTTACACAGATAGTTTCATCATTAACGGTTCTATTGATTATCACCTTTTTTGTGACGTCATCAGATTCAGGGTCGCTGGTCATTGACTCACTTGCTGCAG
>NZ_JBPYDC010001884.1:0-505 GCF_051847575.1 Psychrobacter sp. 1U2 | reverse complement strand
AAGTTCCGACGCTGGTGAGTAAACCTTGGTCACGTATGAGTCGGCTTTCTAAACGCGCCGATAGACCACCATCTAAGACATCTTGGGCAAGTGATAGCGCATAAGCTTGCTTTTCATTATCCGCGCCAACGGTTGTTAGGCTAGGGACGTTGTAACCCATTAATAATACGGGCACTTGTACTGCCTGCTCAGAGTCAACTTTTTTATAACCACGGAAGCCTTGCTGCTTTACCGCTGGGCGTGTTGGTAATTTGCTGGAAGGTAAGTCACCAAAGTAGCGTTTGACTTGTGTTAAGACCTCCTTTGGCTTAACGTCACCCACGATAACTAAGGTTGCATTATTAGGGGCATACCAAGTCTGATACCAATCTTTTAATTCTGCCAGCTCAATCGATTCAAGCTCATTCATAGGTCCGATGACAGATTCGCCTTTAGGACTATCCGGTAAGGCTAATAGTCGAAACGATTCGTAAGCTTTGGCAAGTGGATTGTCATCAGTACGCTG
>NZ_JBPYDC010001883.1:0-505 GCF_051847575.1 Psychrobacter sp. 1U2 | reverse complement strand
CATCGTACCGACGATAGCAGTAAATGCTTGGATGGAGTTTCCACTGTAATCACTGCCACTTGCAAAGATAGAGTTGATGGCTGGTAGCAACTCAGAACCTGACTGATACCAAATAACCGCCATAAGGACGACCATCACAACATAAACCAGGGGACCTGCCCAATTTAAAAAGTGCTTGATTGGCTCAATACCTGCCCAAAATAGCAGAATCTGAAATACCCAAACAATCACAAAAGCAATCCATGCGGTACTGTTTAAACCTAAAAATGTTGTATCCGGACTGCCTATAAAGATTGCCAATAAGATGGCGACTGCGGTCGAGGCAAAGTAGGTCTGCACCCCATACCAGAAGATACCGATAATAGCGCGTAAAATAGCAGGTAAATTGGCACCGTTGATGCCCATGCTGGCACGTATCAATACAGGAAAGGAATACCATATTTGACACTAGGCTTACCAGTTAAGTTCACCATCCACATGACGATAAAGCCTGAACAGATAATGG
>NZ_JBPYDC010001882.1:0-505 GCF_051847575.1 Psychrobacter sp. 1U2 | reverse complement strand
GGGGCTCAATCCAAAAAGGCATCACTTATTATCGGTAGCAGCCATTCATATCAACGGTAATATTATCGATACAGGCAATGGTATGCATCTGGTTTGCAGGCCACCTGTGATGCCTGATCGTGATACCATTGTCATTCATGGTTTGCGTACCGCTGACGTTGAAAACGGGATGAGCTACGATGAGATGCTCGAGTTACTATTACCCTTTATTGATAATCGGCCGATAGTTGGATTCTGCCCAAAGATAGATACTGGCTTTTTGAACCCTTTGGTAAAGCGCTATATGGGTACTACTTTACCCAATGACGTCATTGATGTGCGGCATTTATATAGTCGGCGTATGAGCGGTCAAACCCAAGGTCTCTCTGGTCAATCACAGCATCTGACCAGTATCTTAGCGCATTATGATATTCCTGAGCTCGGTACTCACGATGCTTATAACGATGCCATCATGACGGCAATGGCATTTTTACATGTACGCTAAAGCTTGCCACCGATTCATGTT
>NZ_JBPYDC010001881.1:0-505 GCF_051847575.1 Psychrobacter sp. 1U2 | reverse complement strand
GCGCTCCATACCTTCTAATAACAGTACATCTTCACTAGCACCGCGCGCGCCATGTAGTTTGAGCATATCAAACTGCTGCTTTTGTTTTTTTGCATTGGCATGAAAGTCATCTTCGCTTACATGCGGCAAAATTCGCCAATGTGTAATCAGTAAGTCCAACGGCTTGCCTTGGCGCACTAGGCTTGGCAAGATAACGGCTAGAACATCACCGAGCGGATAGTGGTAATAACGCGCAAGCCAATAGGCAAGTTTTAACATACTGGCATTTAAAATAGGCTCAGCATCTAAGCATTTATTAATAGGTTTAAGCTTACCGCTAGGTACATTGCTATCGGCTCTAGCGATATGAGCAATTACAATACCGATTAGGGTTTGATGACCGAATGATACCTCGACACGGCTACCAATCTGAGGTAAAGAGACGTTTGATGAGATGTTGTTATCAGTTGATACGCTATAGTCAAATACCCGATAAAGGGGCACGGGTAGAGCAACTTGTACCAAC
>NZ_JBPYDC010001880.1:0-506 GCF_051847575.1 Psychrobacter sp. 1U2 | reverse complement strand
ATAATGTTTCGCACGCAAACAACAAAACCCGTCGTCGCTTTCTACCAAACCTTCATAACCATCGTTTTTGGGTAGAGTCAGAAAACCGTTTTGTTCGTCTACGTGTGTCTACCAAAGGTATGCGCATCATCGACAAAGTTGGTATTGATAAAGTGTTAGCAGATTTGCGCGCACAAGGTCAAAAAGTTTAAGCCACGCGCTTATCACCACCATCTAAAGGAAAGCTATCATGAGAGATAAAATCAAGTTGGTATCGACTGCTGGTACTGGGTATTACTACACTACCACCAAAAACAAGCGCACAATGCCTGGCAAAATGGAGATCAAAAAGTTTGATCCTAAAGTACGTCAGCACGTGATCTTTAAAGAAGCAAAAATCAAGTAATAGTGATTGCCTTATTATTTGACCATAAAAAAGGGTTTATCAATTGATAAACCCTTTTTTATGGTCTGTAATTTAGCTTTTTATGAATAAACTGCTTTAATTTCGTTCATGGCGCATTTAA
>NZ_JBPYDC010001879.1:0-506 GCF_051847575.1 Psychrobacter sp. 1U2 | reverse complement strand
ATCGTTAACGCTATAATACCCGCTATCGGATTGAGCCAAGGCTGATCAGCAAGCATGGCAATACCAGCAATGGCTTCTAAAAACGGATAGACATAAGCATAACGCACGACTCTTCTGGCCAATAAATCGTAACCCAAAAACCCAGTCGTAAAGCTTTCTAAATCTTCAAGTTTTTTGATGGCCAGCACACACATAGATAAGGCAACAAACCACATCAAAGCTTGCATGGACAATACACTAATTGATAGTGCCCAACATAAAGCCAAGCTCATTAAAGCGGTAACAGAAAATATGGCGATAATGGGCGCATAGGTAGTGTCATCATTGCTTTTGGCTTCGCTATTGCCTAAGAATACTTGTAGTTCCTCATTGCCGCCAATACGCTTGCCCTCAATAAAGGTTTGCGGTGTGGTTTCAACTCCCAATGTATCTTTGACTAAACTGTTTTGGTCTTGTGTGGTGATATGGCGATCGACAATGTCGTAGCCAGCATGCTTGAGCGCGTC
>NZ_JBPYDC010001878.1:0-506 GCF_051847575.1 Psychrobacter sp. 1U2 | reverse complement strand
ATGCTTTACGTGCATCGCCATGCGCTAATTGGCTAATAAAATCCTGGGCTTGCAAATCAATAGCTAGGTTTTTTAATACCGTATCTTCTTTGATAGCACGCGTTAGTACGGTCGCGATTTGCTCTGTATCAAGTGGTTCTAAGCGATATACTTGGCAACGTGAAAGTAGGGCATTATTGACGCTAAATGATGGATTCTCTGTCGTTGCGCCAATTAAGGTGATATCACCAGACTCGACAGCGCCTAACAACGCATCTTGCTGAGCTTTATTAAAACGATGAATCTCATCAATAAACACCACTGGCGACTCAAAACTCAAGGAGTCCTTACTGTCTAATACTTCACGTAATTGCTTGACGCCAGTATTAAGCGCTGAGAGAGCGTGAAAAGGACGCCCAACCGTATCCGCTAGTAGCATGGCAATCGTCGTCTTACCTATACCTGCCTCTCCATGCAATATAATCGAAGGCAGATGATTTTGCTCGACCAAACGCCGTAGCGGTGCG
>NZ_JBPYDC010001877.1:0-506 GCF_051847575.1 Psychrobacter sp. 1U2 | reverse complement strand
AGCTTCGGTGTGGCCAGCGCGGTGTAATACGCCGCCATTTTGTGCCATGATTGGGAAAATATGTCCAGGCTGGACGATGTCTTCTGGCTTTGCCGCTGATGACACTGCTGCTTGAATAGTACGCGCACGATCCGCTGCAGAAATACCAGTAGTAACGCCTTCCGCCGCTTCGATAGAAACGGTAAAGTTGGTACTAAATTTTGCTTCGTTACGATCTGACATAAGCGGTAATGCAAGCTGTTGACAACGCGCTTGTGACAAGGTTAGGCATACCAAGCCGCGGGCATGAGTAATCATAAAGTTAACATCTTCAGGACGGACATGCGTGGCCGCCATGATAATATCACCTTCGTTTTCGCGGTCTTCATCATCCATCAAGATGACCATTTTTCCAGCACGGATGTCTTCAATAATTTCAGGAATCGTATTTAAACTCATAAGATGTCTCAATGCTTCAATATTTATAGATATGTGGAGGGATAAGATTTATCTGCCTATTGTAGCAG
>NZ_JBPYDC010001876.1:0-506 GCF_051847575.1 Psychrobacter sp. 1U2 | reverse complement strand
GACCATATACGCCCTCAGCGGTATTGTGATGTGTGAGCAGAGCTTTAGGCACTTTATCTTTGGTAAAGAAATGCGTAGAGCGTTTTATTTTCCAGTGGCTGGGAATGACTTGCTGATTCATAGTGACTCCTTAATAAGTTATCAGTATTTTACATATTGAATAATTATCATTTACCTCATTATAGCTTAAAGATGAATGAATAAAGTCCTCCTTTAGTAGTACTAGTCGTAGTCTTAAACGCATAAAATATACTGCTTTTGCTCAATAGGTATGCTCGCTTTTTATTGCTAACTTATCTCCATCACAATTATTTAAAACTATCTAGTTTTATGGCGGAGGATATGAGATATGCATGCAAAAGAGCTGCTTGAGATGGAACGCCGTGAAATAAGAGCGCTGCATTATACGTGGATTGCTTTTTTTCTAACCTTTTATGTTTGGTTTAATATGGCTCCGCTAGCCACTTCTATGCTAGCGACTGAGAGCTACTTGACCCCTGATCATA
>NZ_JBPYDC010001875.1:0-506 GCF_051847575.1 Psychrobacter sp. 1U2 | reverse complement strand
GCCCATGATGTACCAAGATACGGTTATTCTTATCAAGCACGCCAACATCGGCGATCGTACCAAGTGCCACTAAATCTAAATATTGACTGACTTGGATGGTAGATTTGTCAGCTTCACGCCGTAGTTTTGCCAAACGTCCAAGTACATAAAACGCCACGCCGACCCCTACCAATGCTTTGCTGCTAAAATCACAATCGAGTTGATTAGGATTCACTACGGCCTCAGCAGGCGGTGTCTCTTTGGTCGTAAGGTGATGGTCGGTAATAATGACGATAATGCCCTCAGCCTGCGCACGGGCAACCCCTTCATGACTTGAGATACCATTGTCAACAGTAACTATCATATCGGGCTTATAAGTCTCAATACCCAACTCGACAATCTCAGGTGTCAATCCATAACCATATTTGAAGCGATCTGGTACTAAGAAATCAACGACCGCGCCCATCTTGGTGAGCGCACGCATCATCAGCGCAGTACTAGTCGCACCATCACAGTCAAAATCACCA
>NZ_JBPYDC010001874.1:0-506 GCF_051847575.1 Psychrobacter sp. 1U2 | reverse complement strand
ATCGATAAAATTAGCGCGCAAAATCATCTAGTTCGCCAACTACTATCAGACAAATTGCCTGAGCGGCTAAAGGCACTACAACAAAGGCGTAGTACGCAAGGTCAAGCATTAGGATTGCATGCAGAAAGCTATACGGCGCAGCAAGAAGTGCAGCAAATCATGCTACAACCAGTCACTGATGTGACCCTATTGCCCGTACATATTGTTGATGCCGATAACAGCCTACATGAGGCGGCACGTATCATGACCGAAGCTGGATTGAAGCATGTGCTAGTACGCCCAATGAACCATTTGTTAGAACAACCTATAGATACGCTTAGCGATACTGAAAATAACTCTAAGCCTGAAACTGAACATAGCATTACCCGCCGTTCAGATCATGAGCTAGGTATCTTGACTGATACTGATATCTGCCGTGCGGTCAGCGAACAGCAAGACCCTGCTACCACTCCCTGCCAGCATTTTACCAGCTTCAACCTACGGACTATCGATGCCGATAATGAGAT
>NZ_JBPYDC010001873.1:0-506 GCF_051847575.1 Psychrobacter sp. 1U2 | reverse complement strand
TTATCATTTTATTGAAGCAAAAAAAACCAGTCTATACCATTTATGACGATGATATAGACTGGTCTTAGTATAGCAAACTACTACTATTAATCATGAACAGTAGCAGCTCATCGATAAATATAATGCGGCAATTACTTCTCGTTTTCTAAGTCTTGCGCTTCAGTGACAGCAAGCGCCGTCATATTGACCACGCGACGAGCTGTCGCTGATGGCGTCAAGATATGAACAGGCTTATTGGCTCCCAGTAAGATTGGACCAATAGAGGCGCTATTTGTTGCTGTTTTAAGCAAATTAAAGGCAATGTTTGCAGCATCAAGCGTTGGCAAAATAAGCAAATTGGCCGCACCTTTTAGGTGACTTGATGGCATATCTTCTAAACGAATATGCTCATTAAGCGCAGCATCACCTTGCATCTCACCATCAAAATCGAAATCCACATTCATCTCATTTAGTAGCTTATAGACTTTGCGCATTTTGACAGCACTAACGCGATCAGAGGTACCAAA
>NZ_JBPYDC010001872.1:0-506 GCF_051847575.1 Psychrobacter sp. 1U2 | reverse complement strand
AGATCCGTTAACGTATTAATGTCTTTTTTATCCAATTCTAAAAAACGTCCAGTACGTAACTCTTTTGGTAATGAGATCGTACCGTAGCGGGTACGTAGTAGACGACTGACCTTGAGACCTTGCGACTCAAACAGACGACGTACTTCACGGTTGCGTCCTTCTTTTAGCTTAACGTGATACCATTTATTGACACCCTCACCGCCACCTTCTTTAATGTCTTCAAATTGTGCCATACCGTCTTCTAACATGACCCCAGCGGTAAGAGTACGCGCAATCTCAGAGGTCACTTCGCCAAGTACACGTACCGCATATTCGCGAGTAATTTCATTAGAGGGATGCATCAAACGGTGTGCCATTTCGCCATCATTGGTAAACAGCAACAACCCAGTAGAATTGATATCGAGGCGACCAACCATCACCCATCGATCGTGAGTTAGCTTTGGTAAGCGTTCAAAAACCGTTGGACGACCTTCTGGATCTTTAGCGGAGCAGACTTCCCCTTCAGG
>NZ_JBPYDC010001871.1:0-506 GCF_051847575.1 Psychrobacter sp. 1U2 | reverse complement strand
TATTGTAGATAAAAAGTACTTTGTTGGTTTAGCAAGTCCGCTTGCCGCTATATTAGTAACGTCTGCTGTTATGGTTGCTGTCGATCATAATGAATGGGTGGGACAATATGATACTGCTGTTATGTTCTTATTTGCCGTGTGGGTAGTTATCTGTGGTTTATTAATGGTCAGTAACGTCAAATACTATAGTTTTAAGGAATTTGACAAAAAGAAAGTACCTTTTGTGGTGCTTATCCTTGGGGTGCTGGTTATGAGCATTGTGATCTATGACATACCTGTTGGTATCTTAGCCATCGGTATCATCTATGCGTTATCAGGTATTGTTACTACTATTAAGGAAAAAGCAAAAAGTTAAAGTTACATTTATGTTTTATATTAAGGAGTTTAAAATGTAAGCTCCTTTTTTATGAAGTACTGTATGACAGAAAGTATTAATTGATAACAAATTTTTGAAGAAAATTAAGAACTGTAGTAAACATAAAAGTAAGAAATTCTTAATTTCTTAC
>NZ_JBPYDC010001870.1:0-507 GCF_051847575.1 Psychrobacter sp. 1U2 | reverse complement strand
AAATCGTCTTTACTTCTGGTGCAACAGAATCTGATAACCTAGCAATCAAAGGTGCAGCACATTTTTATCAGTCTCGTGGTAAGCATATTATTACAAGTAAGATTGAGCATAAAGCAGTATTAGATACTTGCCGTGAGCTTGAGCAAGAAGGTTTTGAGATCACGTACCTTGAGCCGCAAGCAAGTACTGGTCTTATTTTGCCAGAGCAAGTTAAAGAAGCCCTTCGTGACGATACCATCTTAGTATCACTTATGATGGTAAATAATGAGCTTGGTACGATTACCGATGTTGCTGCTATTGGGGAGATTACGCGTGACGCAGGTGTTATTTTCCATGTTGATGGTGCTCAAGCTGTCGGCAAGGTAGTGATCAACCTTGAAGAGATGAAAATTGACTTGATGAGTTTTTCTGGTCACAAAGCATATGGTCCTAAAGGCATTGGCGCATTATTTGTTCGCCGCAAGCCGCGCATTCGCCTAAAAGCAGAGCAGCATGGTGGTGGTCATG
>NZ_JBPYDC010001869.1:0-507 GCF_051847575.1 Psychrobacter sp. 1U2 | reverse complement strand
GAATGATCCTGCGACTGCACGTTCTGAGAATCCCAAAGACAGTTATGAAGGGCGTAAGTATGAGCCAAATATAGATGGGCCAGAGCAAGCGTCTCAGGAAACAGATGAAGTATATGTCGATCCTCGTAAAGAGGAAGACTTACCTCCAGGAGGCAAGAACGTTGGTGACCTAAACGCTTACGATTTAAGTCAAAAGAATAATCCGTAAATCACTATTAGATTTACAATTATCGTTTGACCGATTTAATGTATTTATAATAAAGATATAAGGAAAAACTCATGGAAACGAAAGATCCTGCACTGACAAAGACACTCATGACAGATGATGATTCAGCTAATACTGATTTACGTAATAACGATGTAGAGCGTAATGATTTAGACAGCGATAATATGAACAATCAGCCATTGTCAGAAGAATCAGCCAAGGCTAACGAAAAAGAATTTCATGACAGTCGTGATGAAATTGAGGCCACTACCTCAGTCAATAAAGGGACTGATACCTTTGGT
>NZ_JBPYDC010001868.1:0-508 GCF_051847575.1 Psychrobacter sp. 1U2 | reverse complement strand
AGATTAACGGTCGCATGAATCGTTAAAGTCTCATCGTCATTAAACACCACGATTTGATCGTCACTCAGCTTACTTTCTGTTAGACTTTTGCCAGCCCTTTTGGTAAAGCGCAGTTCAATAGGGGTATTTTTACCTCGATCAGGCAGCTGACTCAATAGGGGATGTGTAAAGCCCATGCTACCGGCGTCCAGATAACTGTCTAAGTGAAAATCATTTGGTGTTACTGCAGTGCTATCTAGTATTTCAACACTAGCAAATCGATGCAGCGCAAAGGTACGGATAATGGCTTTTGGATCATCAGTTCGAGTGGCGAGCAAATAAATAATCACGCCACGTTGAATGATAGCAATAGGATTTAAGACATACTCACTGGCCTCTGACTTGTTACTGCGTGTATAACAGGCTTTAATCTGTAGTTGATAAAACAGCGCATGATAAATATTGTCTTTACTGTCCAAATCAATATGCGGCGCAATTAATGGCTGAGTTGCTGTTTCAATGCGTACGC
>NZ_JBPYDC010001867.1:0-508 GCF_051847575.1 Psychrobacter sp. 1U2 | reverse complement strand
GCCGTACGGGCAATCGCTCGACAGGTATTTATGAAGCTGCTAAGCGTATGGATTTATTAGACGACTGATCTATCCAATTTAGGATAGATAATGCAATTCAAAACCGATGTAATACTAATGAGATAAATCCTGACAGTCAAAACTTAGCGAAATAACTAAAAGCTCATATAAATATATGGGCTTTTATTGTATCTGTAAGTATGTTTTAGGGTATATTTATAATGTTATTGCCACAAGGATTGTGGGCTATTTAAAGAGTCATTCTGATATGACTGTTAATTTTACAAGGAACGTTTCATGAGTAATACCGCATTGGCGCTACTTCCTCTGGCACTCGCCTATATCATGTTTACCTTAGGAACAGGGCTAAAACCTAGCGACTTTAAAATTATTATTACCTATCCCAAAGCCTTTTTTGTAGGCTTAATGAATCAAGTCGTTTTGGTCCCTTTAATTGCTTTAGCAGTTGTCTTAGTAATGGCACCGCCACCAGAAATTGCCTTTGGTA
>NZ_JBPYDC010001866.1:0-508 GCF_051847575.1 Psychrobacter sp. 1U2 | reverse complement strand
AGTCGATAAATTAATGGCGCATGGTCAGGTCCAAGAGCCGTTTGAGTCGCGCACCAAGTTTTATACGCTGCTTGAGTTTGAAGCGCCTTATGAGCCTATTATGGATAAAGCCATGGCAATATTTGAGCATTGCATGGAACAGGGCTGGGTCGTTGATGGCGTCATGAGTCAGAGTCTAGCGCAAGCCGAGGAGCTCTGGAAACTACGTGAGTATATCTCTGAGACCATTTCCGTATTCACACCATATAAAAATGATGTATCGGTATTAATCAGTCATGTACCTGATTTTATCGCTGAGATTGATCATATTGTCAGCAGCAATTATCCTGACTTTGAAGTGTGTTGGTTCGGTCATATTGGCGATGGCAATTTGCATCTCAATATCCTCAAACCTGAGAATATGACCAAAGATGACTTCTTTAATGAATGTCAGATTGTTAATAAATATGTGTTTGAGACCGTACAAAAATATGGTGGCTCGGTATCAGCTGAACATGGTGTGGGTATG
>NZ_JBPYDC010001865.1:0-508 GCF_051847575.1 Psychrobacter sp. 1U2 | reverse complement strand
AGAACGCCTTGACCTTGTATGAGGTACTCGCTTATGAACAATGTAACGGTCAAGCAGCCACTCGTGTTGCGCTAAAGCCAGTGACAGGACGTAGCCATCAGTTGCGCGTGCATATGGTACATGCAGGGCACGTCATTATCGGTGATCCTATTTATGCAGAAGGACTGGCATTGCAGATGGCACCGCGTCTAAATTTGCATGCCCAGCAGCTGCGTCTAAAGCATCCTGTACTTGGCGCTTGGATGGACTGGGAAAGCGCGGTACCGTTTTAGACGTGGCACATTTTAAAAATAACAAACCAAGCTTAATGCCTAAATTAGTCGTGTAGAGAGTAGCAGCTATACAAACGAAGTATAAATCGACGGTAATCAGTTACTAACATAGGATGAGATGATGATCGGTGTTGATTCTATAAAAAATATGACCAAAGCTCGCCTGACGCACTCCCTGATGCGCTCAAAATCTCAACCGAACGTGACGGCGGATTATGAGGTCTTAATCATTGGCG
>NZ_JBPYDC010001864.1:0-508 GCF_051847575.1 Psychrobacter sp. 1U2 | reverse complement strand
GATTTTTGACGCGGCATTTTTTTGAAGACAACTGCCAACAAAAAGCAGCTTCACTTACTTACACCACCATGCTATCGATTGTGCCTATGTTGACCGTCCTACTGATGATCCTATCGTCAGTTCCAGCGCTTGCTACAGTTAGAGCACAGATTTATGAAGTGATTTATAGCAATTTGCTACCGAAATCAAGTATGCAAGTCAGTGAGTATATCAACAGTTTCGCTGAAAAATCGTCTAACTTGACGGCCATCGGGGCAATGATTTTATTTGTCACAACTATTGTCACTTTGACGACTATCGAACGTGCCTTTAATCAAATTTGGCGAGTAGAGGATCGCTCTGGTGGTATTAAGAGTATGCTGCGCTATTGGACCATTGTCACCATGGGACCGTTAGTATTGGGTACTGCATTTATTGCTTCTAGTACGGTACAAAGTTTAAGCTTTTTAAACCGTCAAATAGGCGGTTACGGCATCGACTGGTCGTTTTGGGTACAAATAGTTTCCAT
>NZ_JBPYDC010001863.1:0-509 GCF_051847575.1 Psychrobacter sp. 1U2 | reverse complement strand
CACTACGCTGCGCTTTTATGATACTGATAGCAGTAAGGACAATGAACCTGATAGCGTGGTATTAGAAAACTTTACCGTGCTGCGCGGACGCTCTTTTAATCCGGTCAATACTGCCAAGCAAGGCAAGACTTGGGGCGCAAGTGTCGAAGCAACGCGTGTGAACGATGGCTCGCAAGCCGAGGGTCGGGATCATCTAGTTGGGAGCGTTGGCTATGAAACTGGCTGGTCGTGGGCGTTCGGTACACCTAGTGCTGGTACTGGTGAGATGCCGCCACAGTTATGCTATGCCCTATTATCAGGGAAAGGGCAAGCCGGGCGCGGGATTAATAAAGGTTTTCGCGTAGGCGCAGGCGTAAATGCTGGCTGCCGTTATCAGATTAACAATCAGTTACGCGCGCAGGCTGAATTGCAATTGCCATATTGGTATCATGGCAGCAGCGACGACTCTAACACTCGCGGTCATTATTGGCAGCCGATCTCAAGCTTAGGTCTGCAATACGATATCGATA
>NZ_JBPYDC010001862.1:0-509 GCF_051847575.1 Psychrobacter sp. 1U2 | reverse complement strand
AACCCACTACCTATAATGGTATTTTATAAATACCAGTTATAAAAAAAGCCGCTCTGCATTATGTAGGGCGGCTTTTTTTGTGCGCTCTGTTAAGCCAAGCAAAAATAAAGTTTTACTTGTTATTCAGCGATAGCTTTCATACGATGGTAGTCACCTAGATAATAACTTATATAGTATTAAAATAATCGGGAGCCATTATGCAAGAGATTGAGCTAAAGTTTTTGGTACCAGAGTCGCGACTAAAAGGTCTAATGCGTCAAGCGCAAGTTAAATCCTCAAAGCATATGCAACTGGCGGCGCATTATTACGATACGTCTGATCAAAAGCTTGCGCAGGCTGGCATTGGTTTACGTATCCGTAAAGAAGGCGATACGTGGGTGCAGACCATCAAAGCTGGTGGTGATGGTATTGCTGCGCGCCTAGAGCATAATGCTGTATTAGATAATGAGCAAGTACAGGCAATGCTAGATAGCGACACACTAGCGCCTGATTTAACAATTTACAAAGAT
>NZ_JBPYDC010001861.1:0-509 GCF_051847575.1 Psychrobacter sp. 1U2 | reverse complement strand
GATCATCCTGCATTACCTAAAGTAGAAGACGCTATCGGTAAGCCATTGTCTCCATACGCTGTGACCAAGTATGTCAATGAGTTGTATGCAGAAGTATTTGCACGCAGTTATGGATTTAACTCTGTCGGTTTGCGCTATTTTAATGTATTTGGCAGACGCCAAGATCCAGACGGTGCTTACGCTGCGGTGATCCCAAAGTGGACAGCTGCTATGATCGCTAATGATGACGTCTATATTAATGGCGATGGCGAGACTAGTCGTGATTTTTGTTATATCGACAATACCGTGCAAGCGAACATATTAGCAGCAACATCTACCAATCCCGAAGCCAAGGATCAAGTCTACAACGTAGCAGTAGGTGATAGAACGACGTTAAATGATTTGTTTAACTCGATTAAGTCAGCATTAGCAGAAAATGATGTGAAGTATGATAAAGAGCCTGTATATCGAGACTTTAGGGAGGGTGATGTAAGACATTCTCAAGCAGATGTGACTAAAGCAAAAAACTT
>NZ_JBPYDC010001860.1:0-509 GCF_051847575.1 Psychrobacter sp. 1U2 | reverse complement strand
AGGTATTATAAATGACATGAGCGGTCACCTGCGGCGCTGAAGGAATGAGCTGTGCAACAACATCATCAACCACAGGCATTTGCGGTATCGCAATCGACTTTGAGCCTGGTACAGTAGGTATATAACTATCCACATCATCAACGAGCACCTGAATTCGGCTGTTAATATCATTGATGGTCGGATTCAATACATACAACTTACGAGTATAGCTATTTACCCGCTTATCTAATGCATCTAGATTGTCATTGTTCTCAGCACCGATATCAGTAATGACAACTTTAGCCATGGCCGTAGCTATGCTAATTGGCTGCTGACCAACGCTGCGCATCATCACATCAACCCACTGACCAACACCTTTGTCTTGTTTAAAAAACTTGGGATCCACCAAATTAAAACTACCGGTATAACCGATATATTCGTCGATTACCACAATCTTACGATGATTACGCAAATCAGAGCGCTTAAATAATGTCTTAAACAACCCTACCGGTAGTGACTGGTGTACGAAC
>NZ_JBPYDC010001859.1:0-509 GCF_051847575.1 Psychrobacter sp. 1U2 | reverse complement strand
CTCATCTCTGGTTTTAAGTCATAAGTGGCTACATCTGGAGATGGCACTAAGATACGCTCTTCACCCTCATACTCTGCTTCACGGCCACCACTAAAAAAGAAAGTCACATGCGCATACTTTTCAGTTTCAGCGATACGCAGCTGGGTTTTGCCCTGATTCTGCAGATACTCACCCAGTGTATTGGTAAGTGAGGTTGGATAATACGCTATGCTAGTTTTAGTGTTATCTGCTAAAACGTCAGAGTACTTGGTCAACATCACAAAAGCTGCAAGGTTTGGCTGCTTTTGACGAGCAAAACCTGAAAACTTATGATCTGGTAGCACAAACGCTTGCGCAAGCTCACGAGCACGGTCAGCACGAAAGTTCATAAATATTAATGCATCATTATCTTCAACAGTATATGGCATCTCATCACGTCCAATCACGGTCGTTGGACTGATAAACTCATCGGTCTCACGTGCTTTATAAGCCGCTTGGACAGCCCCATCTGCTCGCGTTGCTAGACGATC
>NZ_JBPYDC010001858.1:0-510 GCF_051847575.1 Psychrobacter sp. 1U2 | reverse complement strand
CAAAATAAAGACAATGTTACTTTTGCTCACTCTTTAACACGCAGTAGCTCATACTTGCTCATAATACGATGAATGTCTGTATCAACAGGGACAAACTCACGAACACCTTTTTTAACCTCAGCATCATAGACCAATTTAATAAACTTAGCATCAATGGCGCGGCCTTTATTTTGCGGGTGTACGGTCAAATACTGCAAGCGCTTGGCATTGGTTTGCCCGTCATCGAAGCAGGCTACCGCAGCGATGGGTTTATCATTAAACATACCGACGTATAAATATTGCCCACGTTTAAAACCTTGCGTAACGATATTTAATACTTCTATGCCACTAGGCTGCGTATCATCGCTATCATATAAGGCATGCAAGCGCTCAGATAACTCATTTTCACGCGCAGGTTTTTTGATGAGTGGGGCATCCAAGCTATTGATGGCAATCGCTTCTAAAGGCATAGTTGGTTCCTAGTAAATTGATATAGCATGGCGTTGTAAAGTCGGCGCAGGTAATGATTGA
>NZ_JBPYDC010001857.1:0-510 GCF_051847575.1 Psychrobacter sp. 1U2 | reverse complement strand
ATAGCTTCAATTATACAATGATAGCGTCCTCAGTTAGGGCGCTTTCTTTGGTGACGCGTAGTACTTCTTCTAATGTCGTCTGTCCCGCTATCACTTTATGCAAACCATCAGCACGAATCGATGGGGTCTTTTGACGAGCATAAGATTCAAGCTCATACTCCGCAGTATTACTATGAATCATACGTCTTAACGTATCATCAATTGGTACGACTTCATATATTGCTGTACGCCCTTTAAACCCAGACTGATTGCACTTATCACAGCCAACAGGCTTTGGTAGCTTGAGCGCTGTCGTCACTGAATCTTTAGAATCAGTTTCAATACCAATCTCAGAGAACAGCTTTGCTTGCTCACTATCTGCCGTTTGCCACGTATGACAATGGGCACAAAGGGTACGTACTAAGCGCTGCGCGACCACGCCAATAAGCGAAGACGATAATAAGAACGGCTCCACCCCCATATCTTGCAGGCGAGTCACCGCACCGATAGCGGTATTGGTATGCAATGTTG
>NZ_JBPYDC010001856.1:0-510 GCF_051847575.1 Psychrobacter sp. 1U2 | reverse complement strand
AAACTCATTGGGCAAGCCTGCATTTGGATGCGCTGAGACATACGTATTGGCGATGTTCGATAGCGTCTGAATATGCGGGCGCAGCGCATCAGCACCGAGCGCACAGTTAAAGCCGACTGATAGCGGCTTAGCGTGACGAATCGAGTTATAAAACGCCTCAGCTGTCTGACCAGATAGGGTACGGCCTGAGGCGTCAGTGATCGTCCCCGAAATCATAATTGGTAATTCAAAACCGATATCGTCAAACACGCCGGTGATAGCAAATATCGCCGCTTTAGCATTTAACGTATCAAAGATGGTCTCAATCAAGATGATATCGACGCCGCCTTCTATTAACGCCAGCGTCGCCTCACGGTAGTTAAGCACCAGCTCATCAAAGGTAATGTTACGAAAGGCGGGGTCATTGACATCAGGCGATAGCGAACAGGTGCGTGAAGTGGGCCCGATGACCCCTGCGACAAAGCGCGGCTTATCAGGGGTTTTAGCGGTAAATTCATCAGCAGCTTCACG
>NZ_JBPYDC010001855.1:0-510 GCF_051847575.1 Psychrobacter sp. 1U2 | reverse complement strand
ATATCTGTCTCATAATCATCCAAAAACTGCTGACGAAAAGCCAGTAAGGCGTCTTCGCTCGTCTCGATTTGATCATTATAACGTAGCATCAGCTGCACCATGGCCGATGCACCAGCAGAAACTTGCTCACGAATCTGGGCCTCAGGCGGGGCTTGCCAATTGTTTTGGGCACTCATCTTACCAATAATACGTACAAAATCTGCTGCAGTATCAATGAGCGTACCGTCTAAATCAAATAAAACAGCTTTTACAAATTGAGTCATATCGTCTGCTCTTATTAAAATTTATCTTCAATCAGTGGCTTTTGAACAGCCAACATATAATTAACATCGACATTTTGTGCCAACCAATAGCGTTTGGTTAATGGATTATAATGTAACCCGATGATATCTTGACGACGAAAGCCTGAGTTTAATACCATTTTATCAAGCTCAGCTGGGGTAATAAATTTTGCATAGTCATGGGTGCCACGATCTAGCAGGCGCAATACATACTCTGCTCCAATGATCG
>NZ_JBPYDC010001854.1:0-511 GCF_051847575.1 Psychrobacter sp. 1U2 | reverse complement strand
GTCTGAGCGTAAGTAAGCTTTGAGTAGCAGCCTGTCAGAGTGTTCAAGCTTGTTAAGCGTTATTACTTTTAGACACTAATGTTCTTAAACACTAGTGCTCTTAAACACTGATACTCTTAAAAACTGATACTTTGATGCACTTCTATCCCGTAAACGAAAAATAGTAAACGAAAATTAAGGCAAATTATGGATCTCGTTAATCACTCTACACGCCTAACAGCAGATATACCAAACGATAGCTATCCTGTCGATCTGGCCCATTATCCAGTCATACATACTCAGCCAATACATTGGGGGGAGATGGATGCTTTCAATCATTTAAATAACGTGGTGTTTTATCGTTATGCTGAGTCAGCGCGCATTGCTTATTTGCAGACTTTAGGGATGTTTGATGGCAATATGGTCACTGTACTCGCTCAGTCAAGCTGTCAGTATTTACGTCCAGTTTTTTATCCGGATACTTTATTATTAGGGGTACGTTGTCAACGTTTGGGCACAACCAGTATCGTAA
>NZ_JBPYDC010001853.1:0-511 GCF_051847575.1 Psychrobacter sp. 1U2 | reverse complement strand
AATGGGGACGTATAATATTCAAGGAACGTTGCCTGAGGGCCAATACCTTGTACAAAACGTCATGGCGGGCACCGAAATCAACTCTCCTGCCTTTACGCAGCTGGCGATGGAGTCAGTTTATGGGGCATTTGGCAATACGTTTATTGCTGTCGCTGTGTTCTTTTTTGCCTTTACTACTATCCTAGCCAATTATTATATTGCTGAAGTGAATGTCGCCTACTTGACTCGCTCTATTAGTCCTAGGGTCAACAGAATGGCGTTGTTTTTGGTTAAAGTATTGACGATGTCGATGATTGCTTATGGTGGTCTTAATTCGGCCGGCTATATTTGGGCGGTTGGTGATATCGGTGTTGGTCTGATTGCATGGTTGAATATCGTTGGTATTTTATTGATCTTTTTTATGGCACGTCCTGCGTTTAAGGCGCTTAAAGACTATGAGACCCAGCGCAAAGCAGGGGTGACTCGCTATACATTTGATCCTAATAAGCTGGGTATCAAAAACGCTCTATAT
>NZ_JBPYDC010001852.1:0-511 GCF_051847575.1 Psychrobacter sp. 1U2 | reverse complement strand
CTTTACCATCGCTAAGTCGGTAAGCCAGTAGAGAGTTACCCCAAACGCAGCCACCATCGAGCGCGCGAGCATGCGGTAAGTCCACTTCACCCTTTAGAGCTGCCCAATGACCAAATAATATCTTACGCGTCCGCGGTACTTGCCATTCAAACCAAGGCATAAAATCATCGGGCATGTGCTGATCTAAGCTGGACGTAAAGCTAAACTCTAGTGTTCCGTCTTGTTTGCACAGCCGCATCCGGGTAAAGTAATTGGATATCGCCCGCATCTTAGTAAAGCCATTAATACCATCATGCCACTCATCGGCGCTCTTACTATACAAATGCGGTAGCAAACGATCAAGTTGATCTAAGCTACCCTTTAATTGCGCTTCTAATTGCTGCGCATATTGTGCAGCGGCATCAATGCTCCAGTGCGGTGGTATTCCAGCATGTACCAATACAGTATGCTTATCAGGATACGCCAAAATTGGCTGACACCGTAACCATTGCAATAATTCCTCACCATCTTC
>NZ_JBPYDC010001851.1:0-511 GCF_051847575.1 Psychrobacter sp. 1U2 | reverse complement strand
GGGCTAAAAACTTTAACATGCAAAGTTATATCGTTGATGAGTTATATGATCTGCTTCGTTCTGAGTTTCCTATTAGCAGTATCGGTGTCACAGGCCATTCTATGGGTGGTCATGGCGCATTATTACTCGGTTTTAAATTTCCAAGTAAGTTTGTCAGTGTGTCGGCATTGTCTCCAGTAAGCGCGGCCAGTGAGTCAGCATGGGGGGAGGCCGCTTATACAGAATACTTTGGCGATGACAAAGCGCAGTGGACGCAAGCTGATGCAACGCAAACGATCAAAAGCGTCGGTCGTAAGTATTCAAGTCTCTTAGTTGACCAAGGTGCCGCTGATAACTTCTTAGCAGAAGGGCAGCTACAAACGCCTAAGCTACAAGAAGCTTGTGAAGAGGCCAAACAGCCGTTAACACTACGCTATCAAGCAGGTCACGATCACAGCTATTACTTTATCCAAACCGTAATCAATGATCATATTGAACATCATTGGCGCATGGCGCAGCTGAGTTAGTTACT
>NZ_JBPYDC010001850.1:0-512 GCF_051847575.1 Psychrobacter sp. 1U2 | reverse complement strand
ACTAGTTGTATGGTGTTGTAATTATTGTCAATACAAGATAAAAGCATGTTAAATAAAGAATATACTACCCTTTATATAAGCTCTTATAACCTTGCTTTTAGCATTGTAGCATGCTGATATTGTGCTGTCTCAATGGTTAATAGGGGATGGGAGACTGATTTGGCTCCATGTGATAAATGTTATTAAGTTAAACATTGTTATGAGGGTAAGGGCTGTCACAAAACAGGTGGTTTGCGTTACACTAATGCAAATCACCTATACTACTTTTAACTGCTCATAGCGAAACGGGAAGATTATGCCACAACTAAACACTTCGTCAACAGCCAAAAAAGCGCCTCTAAATCATGAGCTGTACATGTCAGTACTGATGACACCTGATATGGCCAATTTCATTGGTAATGTGCATGGTGGCGATCTGCTAAAAATGCTTGACCAAGTTGCTTATGCTTGCGCCAGCCGTTATAGCGGTAGTTATGTAGTGACGCTCTCTGTTGACCAAGTGATGTTCCGTG
>NZ_JBPYDC010001849.1:0-512 GCF_051847575.1 Psychrobacter sp. 1U2 | reverse complement strand
AGCACGGTATCGTCCACTATGCGGTGGCAAACATTCCTGGCGCTGTTCCACGTACTTCTACCATGGCATTGTCTAACGTCACCTTAACATACATACAAACACTTGCTAACAAAGGCTATCAGAAGGCCTGTCTTGATGATGCAGCATTGGCAAAAGGCGTCAATACCATGCAAGGCTATATGACTTATGAAGCTGTTGCTAAGGCACTAGACTATGAGTACAAAGCGCTGGATGAGCTGATTGGTTAATTTTTTAAGAACATGGTGACTGTTGTACTCATTATGAGCCGCACTGCAATATAAAAAATCAGTGATTTTAATAATGTTTTCAGTGATTTAAATTGACGTCAAATATTCGTTATTATATGGTGGATGATAGAGACTAATCAATGACACCAACCAGTAAAAGGATAATAGACATGGAGCTTTACGATTTAGAGGTATCAGGGAATTGCTACAAGATTCGGCTGTTCTTAGCATTGATAAAACAACCTTATACGCTGCATTCAGTAG
>NZ_JBPYDC010001848.1:0-512 GCF_051847575.1 Psychrobacter sp. 1U2 | reverse complement strand
CAGTAGCCACAGCCAACCACGCGCCAGTAGCCAAAATATTGCCACAAAGCCAATCAAGCCGCCCAATAGCTGCGCCCCTAACGACAGCGAACCCACTTCATAAGCAAAGAAGGCATATAGCCCTGCCAGCACCAAGCCATACCATAGTAACGGTACGCGTCGATACCAAGGCAGGTCTCTAGTCTGCGTGCTCGCACCTTGGTTGAGGAGGGTAGCAGGCTTAGTGGTATTTAGTGTACTCAGGCCGCGCTGCGCGATCAGTAATGTTAGGACTAAGGCAATTGTCACGGTCTTGATGGCACTGATTGGATTGATGGCAAGACCCACGTCGGCAGGCAAGATAGCCACTAGATAAGGCTGACCAACTTTGAGTAAGCCTAGGCTTAATATCACTGCGGCAACACAAGCGACAGCAGTCGTGACGATAAGCAGCTGATAGTAACTGCGCTTAAGTGAGCCGAGCGGCTCGCCTAATGCCAAGCGAATGGCGTTATTGGACTGCTGCTTGGTGA
>NZ_JBPYDC010001847.1:0-512 GCF_051847575.1 Psychrobacter sp. 1U2 | reverse complement strand
AAAACGTAAACAGCATCAAGAAGTACTGCTCAATGTGGCTACTAGTGGCAGTCCAAAGTTCTTTTTAGGAACGGACTCAGCGCCACATGCTAAGGATAAAAAAGAGGCTGCTTGCGGCTGTGCTGGTTGTTATAGCTCATCAATAGCCCTACCTTTATACGCAACCGCATTTGATAGTATTGGCAAAATTGACAAACTAGAAGGCTTTGCCAGTCGTTTTGGTGCTCAATTTTATGGCCTGCCAGTCAACGAAAACACTGTTACTCTAACCAACAACCCTATGCAAGTGCCGGCAGGTTACCCTTATTTTGATGGACAAACGCTTACCCCACTCATGGCTGGTGAGACGCTACCATGGTCTATCAAAGCTTAAACCGTACTTAAAACTCTTAATGCGACTGAGATGCTGTGAGTGTTCCATTACTATTACGTTAGTAGTATTGGACACTTTGAGCATGTCAATGTATTTATATCATCGATAAAAGTGACTTAACTTAATATGACCATTCAAA
>NZ_JBPYDC010001846.1:0-512 GCF_051847575.1 Psychrobacter sp. 1U2 | reverse complement strand
CTTTTGGATTATCGTTCATGTCCTGCATGCTAAGTGTTTGAAGCTGATTGCAAAGCATGAAGGCGATGCATTATTTATGACTCATGTACAACCACACTTGCAAGATATGGGAGTGGATGCTGCTACTATTGAGCAGTTGCCAAGCCCTGTACAAAACGTCATTAAAGGTATATTACCAAAAGGCTATTTTGATCAAAAAGCTAACTCATCTGAAAAATAGAACTGTAGAATATAATAGAAGGTAATAGGGCTATGACAACTATTCTCTTGGCGCGCCATGGTCAAGCATCGTTCGGACAAGAAAACTACGATCGGCTCTCAGAGTTGGGTAGTACGCAGGCGCGCTTGCTTGGCCAGCATTATGCGACCACACAGCGCCATATTGATGCGATATTTACAGGCAGCTTATCACGGCAACAGGATTCTGCACGCTACTTTTGGGAGACCTATCAACCTTCTATAACTGCTAGCAATGTGGCACCTGCACTAGATCTGTCCGCGCCTGATAGCTA
>NZ_JBPYDC010001845.1:0-512 GCF_051847575.1 Psychrobacter sp. 1U2 | reverse complement strand
CATTCAGGAAAACGTAGTGCCAAAAGGCCACAGCCTAGCGTATCCATTAGACAGTGACGTGCAGTCGTCCAAGCATCGGCGCTATTGGGAGAGTCATCAATAGAGTAGTTGAGAACATAATCGGCGATTTTTTGAATCTCGTCATCATATTCTGGACGGACATTGCTTTCTACATTAGACATAGTCGTTACCTCTTCCTTGAGTCAGATGATTTTTTGACTATCGACCGTTTATCAGTATCTTCAGTTTTACGATCATAGTCATGACTCAAAAGTAGCACAATCAATATAGAACAACAGTGAAGTCGTGTAAAAGAACTTTGTAAAAGAACTTTATTGTTTGATGCTTTATACGTAAGGCCCTATGATTGCATCAATTTTATCAAATCAAGTCAGCCACTTAAGTCATCAAGTAGATTAAGCCTGCGATAAATAAGAGGCTCAATACTAAAAGCAAAAAACTCAACAATTTGGTGACAAATCCTGAACTTTCAGAGCCAGCTGATTTCTGGG
>NZ_JBPYDC010001844.1:0-513 GCF_051847575.1 Psychrobacter sp. 1U2 | reverse complement strand
ATAAGGTTAAGTCATCCACTGTAGTCGCTGTTAGATCAGAATTTTCGCTTTGCCCCTTATAAGGGTAAGCCATACTTTGATTGGTCTTTGGATGTTTCGACTTTGGTAATGAGCTATCCAGTAAATCAATTAAAACTTCTGTGGCTTTGCCGCCTGTTGTAAACAGCGCCTGCACTTTGGGAACTCTTGGCAAAATGTCATCTAAATTAACGGGAGTGACGACGGTTAAATTTTTGTCAGAAGCATTACCCGTTTCTCGAATCGCTTGCTTGACCGTTGGGCACGAAGCAATGCCACGTTCAAACAAAAAGTTGCGAATACGCTCAGGATCAAAACGCTTTTCATCCCCTACTCTAAAATAGTTTACATCGTCAAAAAATACGCCACCATAAATGCGCCACATATCATTATAGAAGTTAGGATAATGAAAGCGCATAGCCCATTTGTCAGCGGTAGGCGGAAATGTCCCCATCATCATGACCGTAGCATTGGGTGGCAAGACAGGCTCGAAAG
>NZ_JBPYDC010001843.1:0-513 GCF_051847575.1 Psychrobacter sp. 1U2 | reverse complement strand
TAGCTACTACTTATGGAAAAGGCGTAAAAAAGCTTCAGACGAACTTGCGAACTTGGTAGAAGATAGTGGTAATGAGAGTCACGACGAAAATAGCGCTCACAAGGCCAAAGATGAAAATGCACAAGAAGTGCAAGCGCTACGTCAACAAATGCAAGACGCTATCAAGACTATCCGGAAGTCAAAGATTGGTGATCAAACCGGTAAGGCGGCATTATATGAGCTGCCATGGTATATGGTTATTGGTAATCCAGCAGCAGGTAAAAGCTCAGCTGTACTGCATTCTGGATTGAAGTTTCCATTTATGGAAAAAACCAATAAGCTATCGGTAAAAGGCGTTGGCGGTACGCGTAACTGTGACTGGTTCTTTTCAACCGAAGGTATTTTGCTTGATACCGCAGGCCGTTACTCTGTCTACGAAGAAGATCGCTTGGAGTGGCTATCCTTTTTAAATCTGCTCAAAAAGAATCGACCTAAAGCGCCAATTAACGGCATTATTATCGCTGTCAGTATCGC
>NZ_JBPYDC010001842.1:0-513 GCF_051847575.1 Psychrobacter sp. 1U2 | reverse complement strand
TCACTTATATTTTGTTAATTTTTGCGTGGTTATTAAAACGAACAAATAAAAAAGATGCGCCAAGCTTATCATAAACTCAGCGCATCTTGGTTTTCTATCAGTAACTGCTACAGCGCAGCTTAAGTTAAGCTTATTAAGCCTCTTTATATATAGCTTATATTACCAGATACGAGCCATACTCGACCATACAATCATACTGTTGGGTAATATACCAAAGAAAATAATCACTGCGGTCACACCGATGACCATCAGTCCACCCATGCGAATGCCCCATTGTCCTGCCACATCAAACTCAATAAACTCTTTTGGACGTTTAAACAGTGTCAGCATGACACGTAAATAGTAGAACAACCCGATAGCACTACCCAAAACAATCATCGCAGCCAAGAACCAGTTCGTACCCTGAACAGCTGCCAGTATGGCAAATAGCTTGGTAATAAAGCCAGCAGTCAATGGAATACCAGCCAATGAGAGCATCATAATTGTCATAACAGCCGTTAGTACCGGACGACG
>NZ_JBPYDC010001841.1:0-513 GCF_051847575.1 Psychrobacter sp. 1U2 | reverse complement strand
AAAAGATCATCAATGGTGACGTGCCGGAGGGTCTGCGTCGTAAAGAAGTACTGTCGCTTGACTTGGGTGCACTGATTGCTGGAGCAAAATTCCGCGGTGAGTTTGAAGAACGTCTCAAAGGTGTACTGAGCGATTTAGCTAAACAAGAAGGTAACGTTATCTTGTTTATCGATGAGCTGCATACCATGGTTGGTGCCGGTAAGACGGATGGCGCGATGGATGCTGGGAACATGTTAAAACCTGCATTGGCGCGCGGTGAGCTACATTGCGTTGGGGCGACGACCTTGGACGAATATCGTCAGTATATCGAAAAAGATGCTGCACTTGAGCGTCGTTTCCAAAAGGTATTGGTTGATGAGCCGACGGTTGAAGATACCATTGCTATTCTTCGTGGTCTCAAAGAGCGTTATGAGTTGCATCATGGTGTTGATATTCAAGACAGCGCCATTATCGCGGCGGCGCGTATGAGTCATCGCTATATTACTGATCGTAAGCTGCCGGATAAGGCCATCG
>NZ_JBPYDC010001840.1:0-513 GCF_051847575.1 Psychrobacter sp. 1U2 | reverse complement strand
CACCTTGTAAGCGGTAAACATCCTGTACTTCGTTAACGATATAGTTGGCAAGGGCCGTTTGACCTTTTAAACGTAAGATATCGTGCGGGTTTTGTGGACCATCAGCAATAACCTCACCACGTGCCACCGTCTCATTTTCAAAGACGTTGATCTGACGCCATTTCGGGATTAGCTCTTCATGTACTTCGCCGTCTTCATTGGTAATAATAAAGCGATTTTTGCCTTTGGTTTCTTTACCAAAGCTAACCACACCTGTCATCTCTGCCATGATGGCGTGATCTTTTGGACGACGCGCCTCAAACAAGTCAGCCACACGTGGTAGACCACCAGTGATATCTTTTGTACCTGAAGTTGCTTGTGGTACACGGCCTAAGATAGAACCTGCGGCTACTTTCTCACCATCGCTAACACGAATAATCGTTTCAGCAGGTAAGAAGTAAACAACTTCTTTGCCTTCATCAGTATTCAAAATGATGGCAGGACGTAAATCTTTTGCCGTACTTGAACGATCAC
>NZ_JBPYDC010001839.1:0-514 GCF_051847575.1 Psychrobacter sp. 1U2 | reverse complement strand
CTAAACTCTCCAATACACCAAGCTCAAAATTGATATCAGATGAATGTACTAATTGACCACGGTACATGATGGCTATATTCTCAGGTTCCATGTATTCGTTAAAATAATAATTGTTTGTAGTTTCGTCTTCATCCTCGTATATTAACTTAAGTGCAACTCCTAGATTTTTATCCCAATAAAAATTTTGATTCTGTAAGCTATTATTGAATAAGGAGCTATATTTGTTCGCTAAAATTTCAATGTTTGGACTCACTTTAAAATTTAATGTGGGATTAGTAACTATATTAGTTATATCAATAATTCTTCTAAGTGCTCTGTTCACGCCTAAACTCTTAACGCCTAAAATTAAATCAATTAATTTAGGGTAGTCGTCTACATAATACTCATCTATATAGTCTCGATTATCAGTTATAGAAAATTTTTCTAAGACTATTATTTTAGTACCATACTTACCTAGGTCATCAATCACCTTAATAAAGCAATACCCAGCTCTACCTGACAAGGGTGAATTTAA
>NZ_JBPYDC010001838.1:0-514 GCF_051847575.1 Psychrobacter sp. 1U2 | reverse complement strand
TGCATCGTCGTTAACTTGTACACGTTCTATATAAATGGGCACTCGGCGTTCGCGGTAATCAATGTAACCCAGTTGAATAGAGCGTCTAGGAATGCCCATGACGCTACTGGCATTACCAAGTGGCGGCTCGATTAAACCATCAGGACGGTCTGGTAGGTCATCGAATACATAAAGCTCTTTTTCAGATAACAAAAAATCAAGTCGCTTGGCTAATTCAAGGGCGCGACTGCGCTGAACTTCACTGTCAATCAGGTTCATATTGAGCGCATAAGCAGCCAAATCAAACTGCTGCTTCATCACCGCTGATTGAAAGAACTCCAAAGTGGCCAGTGGCGTTGACAGGTTTGGCGGCTCAGATAAGGGCGGCAAACCAGTATTGAGCTTATCTAAAATATAATAGCCTTCGTTATACTCCCCTTTTAATCCTGCATCACCTTGTAAATTTCCAGACTGCTGTACAGCATTGAGTTCTGTAGGATCGAATATCTCTTCTGTCACTCCAGAGACACTCACG
>NZ_JBPYDC010001837.1:0-514 GCF_051847575.1 Psychrobacter sp. 1U2 | reverse complement strand
ATTGATATTCGTCATATTGCATTTGCGTCTGCCAATTTGGCTCATGGACTGTTCAATATGTCAGCGGCTCAGATAAGTTGGGATGTGGTTTTGATCTCTATTTTTGGCGTCGCACTTATCGGTATCGTCAACTTAATGGTCAGTTTTTCCTTGGCACTTCTAGTCGCCTTACGATCAAAAGAAGTCCGCTTTTTTGAGTGGCGTAGACTATCCAAGCTTGTTTTTGGACATATTGTCAGTCATCCATCTGACTTTTTTTGGCCGCGTGACAAACCGATGAAGTATGCCCGTATTGATAGTCAAGGTCATATGATATTTGATGATACTGCCGGACAAAAAGGCGGTAAACCATTACCCAGTAATTATGTGATACGGCGCTTATCTGATGTCAAAATCATACCTAACTCAGTCTCTGTTGACGCAAAAGGTGAACGAACAACCACAGACATATATTATGAAAATCAGTCTCAAGATCATGGACAGGAGGGTGCTGTAGATAAGAACGTGGCTAAAA
>NZ_JBPYDC010001836.1:0-514 GCF_051847575.1 Psychrobacter sp. 1U2 | reverse complement strand
AGCGCTGAGATGCACACTATGCGCTGTAATGGTAAGCGCATAAAGTCATGGCCAGCTTCTTGTATTCGAATGGCAGTCAAGGCACTGAGCGCATCAGCGTCGCTTAAGTCAGCCAGTTTTGGATAAATACGACGTGCAGCATCTGTATCCGCCACAGTCTCAATATCAAAGACCAGTACAGGATTGGCAGGTAGGGCATGTGACATAAATAGTCCTAGTTACTTATTGTGCAAGCATTGGTCAGGCATTACGACTGAGTATTATCATCGACAGGAGTGTCATCGACATTGTATAGACCAGTTGATAGATAGCGATCACCGCGATCACAGACGATAAAGGCAATAACAGCATCAGGGTTCTCTTTGGCGACTTGTATAGCCGCCCACGCTGCTGCGCCTGATGAGACACCAGCAAAGATACCTTCAGTCTTCGCCAGTTTGCGCATATAGATTTCAGCGATATGTTGGTCAATATCCATGATTTCATCGACTAAATCTGCCTCAAAGATACCTGG
>NZ_JBPYDC010001835.1:0-514 GCF_051847575.1 Psychrobacter sp. 1U2 | reverse complement strand
TACATGCGTCTGAATGTTAGAAATAATATGTACACCGCTTAGTATAATAGTTCACCATTATCATCCGAGAGCTTATAAGCTATACTTACGGGCAACCAAACCTTACGAAGCTAAAGTTAGCATGGCATACAACTTTAACTATCTGCATTTGCGCTATTTTTTGTCATCCCCTTGTAAGTTTTGTCAGTTTTCTTGCATGGCTTATTTTTTAATTTAGTGATGGAATACTTTACAGAATCAATAGATAGTAAAGCTGCCCTGTATTCATACAAAAGGATATAAGATGACCTTTAAGCATGACTTTGGCGTGATAAACACTCTTAGATTTAGCTGACAAAACCCTCATTTTTATTGTTGAATATCAATAAAAACATACTGATAGGCGCCATATTTTTCATGCTAGAATATTGCAGATTTGTGCTTTCTTATTTTCTATAATTTATGGATTTTTCTTTTTCTCTTTTTTTTATGATAATTACGATACAAGCAGTGTACCTATGACTCAACAGACAGC
>NZ_JBPYDC010001834.1:0-514 GCF_051847575.1 Psychrobacter sp. 1U2 | reverse complement strand
AATCACAAATCTGATGTACAAAACGACTAAGCAACGCCTCACCTTGTAAGGTATGAGTCACTTCAGGATGGAACTGGAGACCATAATAATGGCGCGACTCATCGGCCATAATCGCAATCGGACAGCTCGGAGTGCTGGCAACAATATCGAAGCCTGCTGGCGCTTCAATCACTTTATCGCCATGACTCATCCATACATTAAGCTTGGCTGACTTGCCTTCCGTGCTGCTGTCTTCAATGCCTTCAGTCAGCTGCGAGTGACCATTGACATCAATCGTCGCTGCACCAAACTCATGGATATCACTGGCATGAACCTGCCCGCCGAAACGATCTGCCATCGCTTGCATACCGTAGCAAATGCCCAATACTGGCACGCCGAGCTCAAACACCGCATCATTGATACGCGGGCTATCCTCAGCATGTACGCTCTCAGGGCCACCCGATAAGATAATGCCTTTGGCGCCAAAGTCGTGGATGCGCTGAGCGTCGATATCGTAAGGGAACATCTCACAGAA
>NZ_JBPYDC010001833.1:0-515 GCF_051847575.1 Psychrobacter sp. 1U2 | reverse complement strand
CTCATAAACGCACAGCACAAGCTGATAAAAAGCCTTTTCAGTGGCAATTTTTACTGCCTAAATACTGGAGTATTTGGCTGTTATTTGTGATATTTTTGCCCATGATTTATCTGCCGTTACGTTGGCAGTTTTGGTTGGGTCGTAAGCTTGGCATCTTGATTTATAAAGTTGCAGGCTCACGCAGACAGGATACGCTGATTAACCTTAAGCTGGCTTTTCCTGAAAAGCCAGAAGCTGAGCGAGAACTGATGGCAAAGCAAGTTTTTGTCAATCAAGGTATTGGAGTATTTGAGACGCTTTGTGCTTGGTTTCGCCCTAATGTTTTTACCCGTACGGTTTCTATTTCAGGGCTACAACATCTTATCAATGCCCAAAAAGACAATCGTCCTGTTATTTTGTTAGGCGCTCATTACACCATGCTCGATTTGGGCGGGTTATTTTGCGCTCAGTTTTTTGCGTTAGATGCAATGTATCGACCACAAAATAATGTACTTCTTGATTGGTTTATTTATAAC
>NZ_JBPYDC010001832.1:0-515 GCF_051847575.1 Psychrobacter sp. 1U2 | reverse complement strand
CTGAAAATATATCGTCGAAGCGAAATCCGCCACCACCAAAAGCTTCACCATCGCCAAACTGATCTTTGATATCTTCCCAGCGAAAGCCGCCTTGCCCGCCGCTAGCTGATTGACCACCAAAACCGCCGAAACCTCCAGCACCGCCTTGACCAGCGAATGGATTGTCTAACATAGCGTCATATTCGCTACGTTTGTCTTTATCCCTAAGCGTCTCATAGGCGTTATTGATTTCAGCAATTTTATTATCAGCATCTGGATCATCACTCACATCGGGATGAAATTGACGTACAAGCTTACGGTATTTTTTTTTGATATCAGCGTCTGAGGCGTCTTTTTTGACCCCTAAAATGTCATAGTAGCTTTTTTCTGCCATGTGGTAGTTCCTTAAAACAAAAGCATGTTGATGATATTGGTATGCCAATTTTAAATAATATGGTATGAAATTTTGATGTCACTTAACGATGATGATAACAATAAAAGAAGCAAAGACCGTTATATAAATATTAAGAGTAATA
>NZ_JBPYDC010001831.1:0-515 GCF_051847575.1 Psychrobacter sp. 1U2 | reverse complement strand
AGAGCAGTATATCGGCTCTGAGAAAAACGGCAAAGCCACGCGTTGGGGTGTGTACTGGCGCAAAGGCGAATGGGTAGAAGAATAAGCTTCTTTTACCTTTACTATAAATAATTTTAAGCTATAAAAAAACCTCTTAGCATCCTAAGAGGTTTTTTATTGTTGATAAGAGTTAAGCTAAACGTTATTATTTCTTTTCGATGATACCGCAAGCGATACGGTCGCCAGCGTTACCTGCTGGTTGACTGGTATAGTCATCAGCGCCAGCATGAACGATAAAGGCACGGCGATTGACACTGTATTTACCTGTTTGAGCTGCTGAAATTTGCTTGTTCACATAGTTGATAGTGGCAACACCATCTTCATTGGCTGTTAAGTTAGGCAAGTCACCTGCATGACCGTTCATATCATCTGGGTTAGAGTGGGGGAAGTTATCAGGATTAAAGTGACCACCTGCTGCTTTACCCATATCAGCGCAGCTACCAGTTTCGTGAATATGTAGCGCTACTGTTTTACCT
>NZ_JBPYDC010001830.1:0-515 GCF_051847575.1 Psychrobacter sp. 1U2 | reverse complement strand
GAATCTTCCATCAGCTTGCCAAAAATAGCACCCAATATAAATAGTGGGAAATATTTGACAGCAAAACCTCCTAGACCCTGCATAAACACTTCAGTATAAATACCCATGGTTTGGCTGCTTTCACCACTCAAAACAACAGCTAAAATAGCGAGCACAGGGGCCAAAACCAATACACTGACACCTCGATAGGCAAAAAACATTAGCAATGCCAAGGATAATAAAATAGCAAAAATACTCATGGTTTCGATTTCCTTCCATAGAAAAAGATGTGCTGTGAAATAAGTGATTCAGAGGGGCTAAAAAGTATTATTGCAATAACATCTAAAAAAATAGTATCAATTGGTCAGACTATAAAACCTTTCATAGTAGAAAGATTTTTCCTATATTTTTATTAATATGCCTTTTATATCTTGATGTACCCTCAATGACTCTCTTAATAAAATGCAAGATAATTTATAACTTAATAATATCCTGTAGAGTGACTAACGATTCTGATTATCATCATTAATTTGCCA
>NZ_JBPYDC010001829.1:0-515 GCF_051847575.1 Psychrobacter sp. 1U2 | reverse complement strand
CATGAACGGTAAATCAGTTGAAGTCTTAAATACCGATGCTGAAGGCCGTTTAGTACTGGCAGATACCTTGTGCTACGTACAACGTTATCAGCCAAAAGCCATCATTGATGTCGCGACATTGACTGGTGCCTGTGTGGTCGCATTAGGTCATGTACGTTCAGCGGTCTTTAGTAATGATGAAGATGTGTTATTCGAATTAGAGAACGCCAGTAATCAGACAGGTGATCTTATCTGGCATATGCCAATGGATGATGCTTATCAAGCACAGCTTGACTCGCCTATCGCTGATATGCAAAATATCGGTGGCAAAGGTGCAGGCGCTGTGACCGCTGCTTGTTTCTTGTCACGCTTTGTGAAAGAAGGTCAAGCATGGGCGCATTTAGATATTGCTGGCACCGCGTGGAGCTCAGGTAAAGATAAAGCAGCAACGGGTCGCCCTGTGCCATTATTTATGCAATACTTGAAAAATAGCGCAAATATGGCCTAATTCATTGACGAAAACCCATTTATGAAAA
>NZ_JBPYDC010001828.1:0-515 GCF_051847575.1 Psychrobacter sp. 1U2 | reverse complement strand
ATGGTCGCCGTTACCGGCATTATTATTAATGATGACCAAATCCTTTACGCCCAAATTAATAAGCCCATCAATGAGTTCAGCGGGTTGACCTGCTGTGCCAAAGCCGCCAATCATGATGGTGGCGCCATCTTTAATTTGACTAAGTACGTCAGTGATATTTTTATCTGCTTTGTTAATCATGTTTATATCCTATAAAAAGTCATATGAGGTAGTGTCTTTAGAATTAATAAGTGGTACATGGGTTGGACTCATTGCTCTGACACTACTTAAATTTTTTCGTAAGAGACTTGCTCTTAATTGGCTTCATTATTAGAGGTCGTTAATGAGATAGATGATGTTGGTAGTAGGCGTTTTTTGGTCAGAATATAGTGAGCAATCATGCCGATAAGAATGCCCCAAAACACAGAGCTTAATCCCAAAAAGCTCATACCCGATGCTGTCGCCAAAAAGGTAATTAACGCCGCATCTCTTTGCTCATCATTTTTCATAGCAATGGTGATATTGGCAGAAATGGC
>NZ_JBPYDC010001827.1:0-516 GCF_051847575.1 Psychrobacter sp. 1U2 | reverse complement strand
CTGAGCTTGTTTAACTAGCTCAGTGACCAGTACCAATGATGCTCATGACGTATCTTTTACTACGCTAATAACGGTATTCGATAGCGTCGGCACCGATACTCTACGCGCTCGTGGCAAGATCACATGGCGAAAGGTCTGCAAATACGTCAAGCCAACGGTTGACCCTGCTTCCCATTGGCCTTTAGGAATCGATAAAATCGCTGCACGCACGGTCTCCGATGCATAGGCTCCGATATTCAATGAAAAGGCGATAATCGCTGAGGGAAACGGATCAAGCTTGAGGCCAACGCTTGGCAAACCATAAAAGATAATAAATAGTTGTACCAGCATCGGTGTACCGCGAATAGCAGACACATAGATGCGAGCCAGTCTATAGATAATCTTATGAAACCAGCCTGTCCGCGGCACAATACGAATGAGCGCAACTGTCAGCGCAATCATCATACCAATAGCAAATGATATCAATGCCAGCGGTATCGAATAATAAATACCGCCTTTTAGCATCGGCCAAAAAGA
>NZ_JBPYDC010001826.1:0-516 GCF_051847575.1 Psychrobacter sp. 1U2 | reverse complement strand
CAAACCATGAATCACCCAGTAAGCTCGCCGTCGTCTCCCAGCCTAGATTCATCTTAGTCAGTGCATTTTTACTCATCAGATAAGGGGTGGCAAAGTAGTGAATGATGTTGCTTATCACGATAATAAAAATAGTATTGGCGACAGCAGAGCCTGAAAACACCATCAGATAAGCAATACCCACGACCATCCCTGGTACCGTGTTGGTCACCAACGCTGAGCTCTGGATACTGAATTTACCGATTCTGAATAAACCAGAGCGCTCGCACAACAATGCTGAAAAGTAAGTGATTAAGGTACCAAAGATAGCTGTCAATACTGCTACGATCAGTGAATTTCTATAGACCCGCATTAGGTTGGCGGACTCTAAGACCTTGCTGACTGTTTCTGTGCTGAACTGCATTTGATAAGGCCACGTCTTGATCCACGGAATGATAAATATCACCGCAAAGACCATCAGTAAGCAAAATAAGATAGCGCTCGATAATAGCGCTAAGGCTCGGTCTTTGATTTTCGAAG
>NZ_JBPYDC010001825.1:0-516 GCF_051847575.1 Psychrobacter sp. 1U2 | reverse complement strand
CACCACAACTACGTGGCAAAAGAAGAGCACTACGGTGAGGAAGTATTCGTCACGCGTAAAGGCGCAGTACGTGCCCGCGTCGGTGAATACGGCATCATTCCGGGGTCAATGGGTGCCAAGTCATTCATCGTGCGCGGTAAAGGAAACGAAGAATCGTTTTGCTCTTGCTCGCATGGTGCAGGTCGTATCATGTCACGTACCGAAGCCAAAAAGGTATTTACGGTCGCCGATCAAATTGCACAGACTGAAGGCGTAGAATGCCGAAAGGATGCGGATGTGATTGATGAGATTCCAGCGGCTTATAAAAATATTGATGACGTGATGCAAGCGCAAAACGACTTGGTAGAAGTGGTACATACCTTGCGGCAGGTAGTTTGTGTTAAAGGATAGGTAGGAACTATTATTTTCTAATATCACAAGGATAAAATTATGGAAGATTCCATCCAGTCTAAGCTTATATATACAAACTTGCAGTTAGATAATGCATCTGAAATGATTAATAAAGGGCAGTTTGAA
>NZ_JBPYDC010001824.1:0-516 GCF_051847575.1 Psychrobacter sp. 1U2 | reverse complement strand
GCAACATGCTCAAATTCAGAACCTTGCGACTTATGAATCGTCATCGCATACGCAGTAGCAATCATCTCATCACTGAGCATATTTACTGAGATACCTTGTGGTTTGTTCTCAAAAAACACCTGCAAACGCCCGCCTTCAGTCTGTAGACAAATACCAATATCGCCATTGAACAAGCCGAGTTCATAGTTATTTTGTAATACCATTATAGGTCGACCGTGGTACCAAGGAGATTTGGATAAGGGTAGTTTTAATTGATTGCGATGCTGCTCACTTAGGTAGCGATTAATAGAATGATCCCCGCAGCGTCCATGATGTCCGGCAGTGAGCACCCTAAATTGATTGAGTAGTGAAATTAGTTCATCGAAAATTGCGATATACTCTGCCGTTGGCATGGATTTGGCTACCTTTATCCTTGTTAAAGTTTTGTTGGTTTGATTTATATACGACTTATAATTCTTAAGTGTTTTTGAATAGAAATTATAATTGCTTAGGCTATTTTTTATTATATTATCTTTA
>NZ_JBPYDC010001823.1:0-517 GCF_051847575.1 Psychrobacter sp. 1U2 | reverse complement strand
CGGCGGCGGCGCTCGTTATTTAGAACAGATGAAAGCTGACTTCGCTGATGTGCCAAAGACTGATCGAATCTGGTTTGCACTTGCGGCTTATAACATGGGCCCTAATGCAGTCAAACGTATACAGCGCAAATTGAATGCTGCCGGTATCGATGATAAAAGCTGGGCGAACGTCTATACATATTTATCAGAAAATAGAGCTTCCAATAGCCGTTATGGGCAGGCGATGCATTATGTAAGTAATATCAGAAGCTATCTTGAAACGATTAAAACTCGTATGGTCTAGGCATGTGAGTTTATAGAAAAAACACAAAAAAGCTGCTCTTATGCAAGAGCAGCTTTTTTATTGTTGAATCATATTAATCATAATCAATGATGAGTTAGCGATTAGGTACTGTCAGACGTTGACCACGTTGTAGCATAGTGTTTGCCGCGATATTGTTCATATCAGCAAGTTCTTGAGTTGAGACCCCATATTTACGAGCCAGTCCGATAAGACTATCTCCAGAGCCAACCGTGT
>NZ_JBPYDC010001822.1:0-517 GCF_051847575.1 Psychrobacter sp. 1U2 | reverse complement strand
CGTACTAAAAACCCATGTTTTAATAGCACTATGCTCTTATAAAATACATCGACTATAGTAGCCAAAGCTTTAATCGCCGTCCTATCATCATCCGACCCAGTACTATCTGATGAAGCATCGCCAATAAAATGTGCCGTCATTATATATGGTTATGGCGCTGATGAATACAAGGGCAACTGGCGGATATTTGCCAGCGCGGAAACGTGGCAGCTCATGTTAAAATGGTACTTATTTGGCTATCGCCAAGCGCTGTTATCTACCTACCATGCACCCAACTCTATGCGTTTTATCAGCAATATTTAAGCCAAGCAATATAAGAGATTATGAATGTCTGCTAAACCACTTGATGCAAACCATACCAATACCGAAACCCTAACCATAGGCGATGCTGTCTACGATTTGGCCCATCATACGCCAATGATGGTGCAGTATCTGACCATGAAAGCGCGCTACCCAAATGCCTTGTTGCTCTATCGAATGGGCGATTTTTATGAGCTGTTTTTTGATGATGCCAAGC
>NZ_JBPYDC010001821.1:0-517 GCF_051847575.1 Psychrobacter sp. 1U2 | reverse complement strand
CGCACTGCCACATTAACTGACCTCTTGCACTGGCGGTCATTGACCACCACACTTTTTGAGCTTTTATAGCTGCATCGGCTGCATTAGCAACAATATCTTTCCCCGCATCACGATAGATTAAAAATACCTGACCGGTTGCTGGGTTAATCAGCTCGATGTCGTCACCATTACCTGCAACCAATTCTCCATCAATCAAGCTGCCAAACTTTGAAGTACCCAGTAGTTCATTAAGCAGTATTTCAACTTGTTGCGCGCCACTTCCTTCTACTTCAAAACTCATAATCTATTCTCCCAAGCCGGCATTTTTGATAATGCAATTAAAATCATCCTGATCAGGTATGTTTTTTTCGCTCTGCGACCAAATTTCAGCTACCTGTTTAGCCAAAGGTAACTCTAATCCCATCTCACCGATCATATTTTCCGCCAGACGCACATCTTTACGCATCAGCTGCATAGTGAAACCGGAGTCAAAACCTTTATTAAGAATCCAACGAGGGAAATTAACTTCACTGATTGC
>NZ_JBPYDC010001820.1:0-517 GCF_051847575.1 Psychrobacter sp. 1U2 | reverse complement strand
ATTTTTATGATTGCATTGGCAATAAACTGGCCTATCATAGCCGCTACAACATCACTATCGATGTATAAATTCACAAACTAGTACCCTCTAATATGAACAATAAATCGTCCATCAAACAGCATTCAGTGCATTCCTCTAATCAGCAAACGAGCGGTGGTATTGAAGTTACCAATACTCCTGTATTTGCTACTGCAGTAGAGGTAAAACAATGGATTAAGTCTGAGGCCCAAGCTTTAGGGTTCGCTGACTGTGGGTTCTTATCCGTCCATCATCCTTTATTTGCTCAACAAATTGAGCAGCTACAGCAGTGGTTAGATAAAGGGTATGAAGGACAGTTGCAGTTTATGCATAACAATCATGATTTAAGAGCGCACCCTGCTAAGCTTGTTGCAGGTGCACAAACCATTATCAGCGTTCGTATGGATTATCTAACCCAGGCACCTGTGCCGCGCACTGTTAGCGATAATGATTATCCCAATCAAGGCATTATTGCACGCTATGCGCGAGGGCGTGATTA
>NZ_JBPYDC010001819.1:0-517 GCF_051847575.1 Psychrobacter sp. 1U2 | reverse complement strand
TAGTAAACAATATAAGCCTAGTAATAAAATGATTTAAAACAGAGTAATATTAGACGCTTAAGGTTTTCTCGCCGCGGGCAATACCAATGACACCTGAACGCACCACTTCAAGCACACGCTCACGACCGATAGTATCAATAAACCCATCAAGCTTAGCGGTATCACCCACGATTTGGATGGTATATAGGTTTGCATTCACATCGACGATTTGAGCACGGAATATGTCAGCGCTGCGTTTAATTTCTTCACGCACACTACCAGTGGCACGAACCTTAATCAGCATGAGCTCACGTTCAACGTGTACATTTTCAGATAGATTCAATACTTTAATTACTTCAACCAGCTTATGCAACTGCTTGGTAATTTGCTCTATTTTTTCTGGTGAAGTAATCGTCGTTACTGTCAAGCGTGAAATGGATGGATCTTCTGTTGGTGCAACGTTTAGAGTCTCAATATTGTACCCACGTTGAGAAAACAAGCCAACCAACCGCGACAACGATCCCGCTTCGTTTTCTAT
>NZ_JBPYDC010001818.1:0-517 GCF_051847575.1 Psychrobacter sp. 1U2 | reverse complement strand
TGTCCATTTTAGTTTTTGTGGGGTCATAATGGTGCCTCTTTATTATTAATTAAGCCTTGTATAGTAAGTTCAAAACAAAACGATTATAAATTTGAACGCGCTACTGGTATAAATTTTACTTGCGTGCTGTTATCTTTCGATGCTGCGTAAAATTCATCCCAGCAGCGCTACAACACTTTTAAAGTAATTCGACTATATCAGTGTTATGAACTATCCTAACAAACTTCAGCCTCTACTGTATAGATAGGCTTGGTTTTAACGACTTTCAGACTTAACTGCCACTTGGTGCTTATTCCAACTGGTAATCACGTCGCTCAATTGCTCATCCGCCATATCTAATACCTCAGGCGTACACTTATCGCCATGTTTATCCTTTAGCAAAAATTTAGTCATACCAACGCCCATTAGCTGACTTTTGACAAAGAAGCGAGTTTCAAAGTAAATATATTTCTTATCCCAGCCAACAAGCTCGCTACTCACCGTCATCTTATCTAAGAATTTAATCTCTTTTAGGTAG
>NZ_JBPYDC010001817.1:0-518 GCF_051847575.1 Psychrobacter sp. 1U2 | reverse complement strand
GTACTCTTGCCATACTATTTTATTATCAAGGATGACAATAATGACAACGATACTCAACCAACATGAGAACTACCAACAAGCCGAAGAAGCGTATGGTTTTCCTTTGATTATCAAACAGCTGCTAAACCGTGCAAAGATCGCCTCTACTCAGCAAACCATCAGTTATGCCGATAAGGTGACTTATACGTATGCTGAATTTTTTAAGCGGGTTAATCGCTTGGCAAACGTACTTAAAAATATGGGTTTGCAAGCAGGTGATGTGGTTGCGGTCATGGATTGGGACAGTCATCGTTACCTTGAAGCGTATTTTGCCGTGCCCATGTCTGGCATGATTTTGCAAATGGTCAATGTACGCTTGGCTGAAGATAAAGTGCTGTACACCATTAACCATGCCAAACCAAAAGCCTTGTTATTAAATGCTGAATTTGAGCCCATGGCTAAAAATTACCGTCATGAAGCCCCTTCTATTGAGAAAATTATCTGGCTTGATGACACTGACTTTGATGGTACTGGTTTTA
>NZ_JBPYDC010001816.1:0-518 GCF_051847575.1 Psychrobacter sp. 1U2 | reverse complement strand
AATCGTAATACGGTCAATGGGGTCATCTCAGAGGGCTTCATGACAACTGTATTACCTGTCAATAGTGCAGGGATAATGTGCCAGATACCTATCAGCAATGGGTAGTTCCACGGCGTAATCGAACCTACTACCCCAAGTGGCTTGCGATGTAGCTCTATATGTGCGGTGTCGTTATCTTGAATGACCTGCGGCTCCAATGTCATACTGGCGGTCGCGCGTATCCAAGCGAGTGTGCCACCAAACTCAAAGCCTGCACCTAGATCTGCAAAGCCTTTGGTCGGCTTACCCTGCTCTTTGGTCAGTAGCGTCATCAGCTCCTCAGCGTTATCTTCGATAGCATCAGCAAGCTGCATCAAACGATCTCGGCGCTGCTCATAAGTCAATGCCGACCAAGTAGGGAACGCTGATTTGGCCGCTGCTACCGCATCATTCAACTGCGCAGTGGTAGCCTTTGGGCAACGAGCAATGACAGATTTGTCCGCTGGGTTGATAACGTCAAAATAGTCAGTGGTGCCAAC
>NZ_JBPYDC010001815.1:0-518 GCF_051847575.1 Psychrobacter sp. 1U2 | reverse complement strand
CCAAAAGAATTCCATGGTGCTGTTGATAAAGGTATCCAAGAGCGCATGAAAAACGGCGTACTTGCTGGTTACCCAGTCGTTGGCGTAAAAGCAACTTTGTATGATGGTTCTTATCATGATGTCGATTCTGATGAATTATCGTTCAAAATGGCAGGTTCTATGGCCTTTAGAAAAGGTTTCATGGCAGCGGACCCAGCACTACTTGAGCCAGTAATGAAAGTAGAAGTTGAAACACCTGAAGATTACATGGGTGATATCATGGGCGATCTTAACCGTCGTCGTGGTTTAGTTCAGGGTATGGAAGATCTACCTGGTGGTACTAAACAGATCCGTGCTGAAGTACCATTAGCAGAAATGTTTGGTTATGCCACTCAAATGCGTTCTATGTCACAAGGCCGTGCTACGTATTCAATGGAATTCCAAAAGTATGCGGAAATTCCAAAGTCAGTAGCTGCTGAAATCATCTCTAAATTCAACTCTAAAGATGATGACGAGTAAGTAAGAAATTGCTAAATAAG
>NZ_JBPYDC010001814.1:0-518 GCF_051847575.1 Psychrobacter sp. 1U2 | reverse complement strand
AAAACATCGACACTAGTAAAGTGATAATGATGACCGTCAATTTCCCCAGGTCGCGGCTGACGGGTAGTATGAGAGACACTGACAGTCAGATCGTTGGTGGTAGCAAGTAACTGTTTGACCAGTGAGGTCTTGCCAGTACCAGAGGCTGCAGTAATAATAAACAATGAACCTGTCATACAGTGTGTCCTAGTAATAAATGAGTAATCAAATAAGTAAGCAGATAAAGACTGGTAAAAAAAGAAAATGCCATCATGTAAAACGATAGCAAGTACGACTAATAACAATTACGTCTACTTTAATAGTTATAAATTGCTTTTGATATCATCGTATTGATGAGTAATCCTGTCAAAGTTATGACGATTGCGACTATGGTATTTTAGAAGGCAATAAAAGCAAATTATGCTAAAGTAGCGTATTGTTCCACTCTAATTTTTTGAATTCAAGTTTAGAATCTAAATTATCTAATGATAGGCCGTCTTATGCAAATTTATCTTGCCAATCCACGCGGATTTTGTGCT
>NZ_JBPYDC010001813.1:0-519 GCF_051847575.1 Psychrobacter sp. 1U2 | reverse complement strand
ATCCGTATCTTCAAGATTTAAGTTGCGATCTATTTTCCAAATTAAAAAACAGCCCAGACTCATTAAGGCAAACATTGCAATACCAATCTTAAGTACAGGATTAACTGGAAATAGGTTCAACAATAGCCCACCAAAAATACCGACTGAAAACATCAAAGAGCCTTGTAAGGCACTTGCCATCCCAGCACGGTGTTTTTGAAATGCCAACGCAATGGCAGAAGCGTTTGGCTGAGTCAGACCAAGACCTGCAATACAAAAGAAAATACAGCTTAAAACTAGCGGCAGCCAAGCATCTGTACCAAGTAGTATTCCAACCACAAACAGTACGCCTGCCGAAATCACCTGCATCATCGCACCAAAACGTAAGATACTCAAAATACGAAAGCGATTGGTGAGCCATTGATTAAGCTGAGTTAACGCCACAAACCCTGCAGCGTTCATACCAAAGAGCCAACCAAAATGCGTCGCTGACACACCATACGTGTCCATAATTAGCTCAGAAGCCGAGCTAATATAGAC
>NZ_JBPYDC010001812.1:0-519 GCF_051847575.1 Psychrobacter sp. 1U2 | reverse complement strand
ATTAACACATCTACCATAGCAGCTGGCTCATAGGTACGTTTATGCTTTAACAGACCTTTAGCATAACGGCCAGCACTAAGATATATCCAGTCTTGACCACGCTCATTCATAATACCCAGTACTTGCTCGTAGTGCAGCATCTCCTCACGTATCAGCTGTGCCAATTTACGCTGTAAATCATAAGAAAACTCGTAGCGAAACAACAAGTTCATGGCAGTCCCTGCTGCTTTTTTTTCGCAGTTGGCATGGTCTTGAATGATAAGTGGTAAGTTTGTGATGGCAGCGTCTACCCAACTTTGTGTGGTTCGACTACCCAAGAATTCGTAAATAGGGGACAGATCTACCTTTATAGGTGTTCGTAATTGGGCAATAACAATACTATCGTCGTTTTGATTGTCAGGGTCCTGCAAAATATCATTGTCTATATTATTTGGTAGATCACTCATGAGGTTCTCGATTACTGGCTATTAACATCTCAATTTTATTTTGAACTGACTGTAGTTAGCGCTATTATAGCTA
>NZ_JBPYDC010001811.1:0-519 GCF_051847575.1 Psychrobacter sp. 1U2 | reverse complement strand
CAGGCAACTGTTTTTGTTCAAACTGTAGCTGACCGCTAAACTGAGCAAATGCCTTTTGAAACTTCAATAAATAGTCAGCGAACCCATCTGTACTATCGAGGGTCGGGAAGCGTCCCCAATTACCAGTATCGGCTAATGGCTGACTACCAGCATCAGTAGTGTCAACCGATGGCATGATAATTGCTCTAGGGTTAGGAGTATCTGTCCATTGCCAAGTACCTGACAGCAAATGATGACGTTGGAAGTCAATATTAGGTAGACATGCTGATACCTGATCAGAGACTGGCTCGTCTGCGTCTGCGTCTGCGTCTGCGTCAGTTGCAGTCTGGGTCTGATTTAGGGACCAATCAACCAACGTGGTGAGATGTACTTGTTCTAGCTCTGTGAGTCCTGAGTTGCGTAAAGCTGTCACCACATTAATGCAAGTATTGCCTGTCGACGCTTCGTCATCGACCATAATCAGTGTTTTGCTAGCAAGTAGCTGTGCTTGTATGGCGTTATCGGCGCTTTTATAAATTA
>NZ_JBPYDC010001810.1:0-519 GCF_051847575.1 Psychrobacter sp. 1U2 | reverse complement strand
ATAGGTAGTTATGATAAAACTTGAGAATACTTTGCTCCTAGGTCATCGAGGCGCACGCAGTGAAGCATTGGAAAACACGCTATTTGGTTTTGAACATGCTTATAAGCTACAGGCACAAGGCTTGTCAGGCGTAGAGTTTGACGTACAACTTACTGCCGATGGTCATCTGGTAATATTTCATGACGAGACGCTACAACGACTTTGCGGCTTACAGTCACGAGTGGACCAGCTAAGCTTGATTGAAATTCAGCGCCAACTACAATTAGGTCATAAAATAATTACCTTGGACATGTTAGCGCAGTCTATGACCTACTCTCCTACTATTTTTTCTCAATCACAGGTCCCTAAAGACCTAGTCACTCGAGTAACTGAAACAACTAAAGTAGCTAAGACTCAAAACCACAAAATATCGCTACCTGCTTTAACTCAGTTCACTCATATTGAGCTGGAGATTAAGACTCATAACCGAACAAATTACTCTAAACTGATACAAGCGTTAATACGCTATCTGGTAGGTAC
>NZ_JBPYDC010001809.1:0-519 GCF_051847575.1 Psychrobacter sp. 1U2 | reverse complement strand
TCATCATAATCCATTATATGCTTTTCAACAGGCCTTGGCCCATCAGCATAGAGCGCTACTCAACAGTTGCTTATCTGTCCCTACTAATCAGTCAAGGAACTTTGTTTACGAATTGCCTGAAGCGGCCACTGCGTCTATTACCAACAAACTGCGTGTACAAGTAATCCCGCTAGAAGATGGCAGTCAATTGATATTGCTTGAAGATTTGCGCCGCGAACAAGCCAATGCCCAACAATTAAAGCTGGCCTCTTTAGGGCAGCTCACAGCCAGCATTGCTCATGAAATTCGCAATCCACTTGCTGCTATCTCACAAGCCAGTCAGTTGTTATTGGAAGATATGAACGATGTGGCTGACGCAGACGAGAGCCACAGTCAAACTGCTATGAATACTAGTGGTAATAATGAGCTGTATAAGATGATATTTGCACAAACCAAACGTGTTAATCGTATTATTGAAGATGTGTTAAAACTATCACGTCAGCAGCGCTCTAACAAACAGACCATAGAGCTTGGAACTTG
>NZ_JBPYDC010001808.1:0-520 GCF_051847575.1 Psychrobacter sp. 1U2 | reverse complement strand
GGATATATTTACCCCTTTCTTTCAAGTTGATTCGTCAGTTACTCGCGAGAACGAAGGCGTGGGAATAGGGCTGTCAGTCATCAAGCAAATTGGTCAGCTTTTGGGTGCATCAATCGAGGTGGATAGTGAGATTGGTGTAGGCAGTAAATTCATCGTTACAATGCCATTGCGTTATAAGAGTCAGACACAGTATGAATACCTCTTAAAGGACATTAATGTTGTGTACTATCATCATAATGAGATCAGCTCGATGGTAGAGATGCTGGGACGACTTGGCGCTAATGTCAGCTCTCAGCGTAATGGACAATCAATGATGGATTATATCTCAAAAGTGAAAGTAAACGTCATCATGTTTGCAGAAGAGGTATTGCCTGAACAAGTCGTTCAGTTGACCAAGCACATTCGAGAGCGAGAAACAACTTATCGCTCGCTATTGGTTTACTGGTACCCACTCCACAAAGAGCAATACGTAGAAAGCTTTGAATATGATCTAAAAGCTGCGGGTATAGACTATTGTCAC
>NZ_JBPYDC010001807.1:0-520 GCF_051847575.1 Psychrobacter sp. 1U2 | reverse complement strand
ATATCATGCTCAAATTAAGCTTAAAAGACAGCGTTAGCGGTACATCAGTAGATTTAACACGCCATTGATATTTAAGCCAACGGTTTAGATACCATCAGCACGACTATGAGTCTTCTGTTATAAAGAAAGACTCATTAGGTGCCAACGGTTTATGACGGCTGTTATGGCCACTGATTACCATTAGCAGCCGTCATGATGGTACATTATAATTATGAAACCCAAAAACTCCTTTATAAATGACCCTACTACGCCTAGTGATCCGCTAGTATCAGACAAAGCATCTGTACAGAGCTATCAACGTCATGGGCGTACTACTGCGATTACAGATCATAGCGATTTACAAGTTCTGCGCCGTATCAGACGTTATCTGCTACCTAAAGACTTTACTGTCTCACAAAATCTATTAGACGAGATGGTAGCAGGCTACGACATTGGGGACCCACTAGCAGATGCCTTAGCAACTGACGGTGTGCGTTTTGCAAAACCTTTACAAAAACTTATCATCGATGACCAGTCAAAC
>NZ_JBPYDC010001806.1:0-520 GCF_051847575.1 Psychrobacter sp. 1U2 | reverse complement strand
CTTGTGTGTTCGTCGATACCGGTCTCTTGCGTCTGCACGAAGGCGATCAAGTGATGCAAATCTTCGCCGAAAACATGGGCGTCAAAGTCATCCGTGTCGATGCCGAAGATTTATTCTTAAATGCATTAGCTGGCGAGTCTGATCCAGAAGCTAAACGTAAAATCATTGGTAAAACCTTTATCGATGTCTTCGCTGATAGCGCGCGTGAAGTGAGTGAGCAAAGCGATGGCAAAGTCATTGAGTTCTTAGCACAGGGTACGATTTATCCTGATGTGATTGAATCAGCGAAGTCACATCAAGGCAAAGCACATGTCATTAAGAGCCATCATAACGTCGGCGGTCTGCCAGATGACTTGGCGTTTGAGTTGGTTGAGCCATTACGTGATCTATTTAAAGATGAAGTTCGTAAGCTTGGTATCACTCTTGGATTACCAGAGAAAATGATCTATCGTCATCCATTCCCAGGTCCAGGTCTTGGCGTGCGCATCTTGGGTGAGGTGAAAAAAGAATACGCTGATAT
>NZ_JBPYDC010001805.1:0-520 GCF_051847575.1 Psychrobacter sp. 1U2 | reverse complement strand
AAGAGGGTTTAGAATATCAAGAAAATATGCCTGTTTATCCACCACCTGAAGATTTACAGACTGAGCAAGACCTAAAAGAGAGCTACGTGGGTAAAGTACCAGATGCGCTTAAGGGTCGTTTTATGCGTCGTCGTCATGTGGAGATTAAGCCTGTCAAGCCGCGCGATCCTATACATCCAGAGCCAACGAAACCGAAGCAAGCCAATTGGTTACGCATCCGTGAACTGGGCTCGCAGCCAGTTGCGATTCAGCAAGCACTCTTGGCGTTTTCTTCTGATTTTTATTTAGTAGGAACGGGGCTTATGTCTCATGGCATCAGCTTTATGACCAGTGGACTACAAGCGGCTAGCATTGATCATTCAATGCATTTTCATCGCAGTTTTGATATAAATGATTGGCTGTTATATGACATGTGGAGTGATACGACGTCTAATGCGATGGGGCTAAACCATGGACAGTTCTGGCAAGATGGCAAGCTGGTTGCCACCGTGCAGCAAGAGGGCTTGATGCGTCTGCGGGT
>NZ_JBPYDC010001804.1:0-520 GCF_051847575.1 Psychrobacter sp. 1U2 | reverse complement strand
TGGCGCAATAATGCTAAGCATAATGCTGGCGTTCACGTAGTAATTATTGGACTATCTGCATTAAACCATCGAGATAAAGCTATATACAAACTTGTTAATAAAGTTTGGCATAGCGAATTAGTAGATAACATAAGCCCTTATTTAATCTCAGGTAGTAATACTGCTGTTATTGGATTAAGAGACCCAGTTCAAAAAAGACCAAAAATGTTATTTGGAAACAAACCTACTGACGGGGGGTTCTTGTTATTAGAAAATCATGAGAAGGAGGCACTTGAACGAAACGAACCATTCTCTAGTCAATATATTAAAAAGGTTGTAGGAGCTAAAGAATTTCTCCATAGTGAGCAAAGATGGTGTTTATGGTTTGAAGATGCCGACCTAAATGAGCTATATAACTATAGACTGATAAAAGAAAGACTTGACGGTGTAAAGAAGAGTAGAGAAGAAAGCAAAGCAAAATCGACAAGAGATTTCGCTAAATACCCTCATCTATTCCGCCAAATTGCACAACCTAAAAATG
>NZ_JBPYDC010001803.1:0-520 GCF_051847575.1 Psychrobacter sp. 1U2 | reverse complement strand
ATGCAGCACACTCAATGACAAAATCTTTATTGGCGGCCCCTTATCATATGCGTCTACTGGTAACGCCTAACCTTAGCCAAACAGGCTCAGGTATGATAGCTTACAAACCTTATGGCAAAGCTGCTGACAAAAGCCAAGGTTATGTCCTTGTCAACGCATCATCAGCCGATAAAAAAACAGAAAATCGTACGGTTAGTGGACTGTTTACTTATCCTTGTACTGACGTAGTAGATACTAATACAGCGCTTTACAATGAATTTCCAAGCCCAGTCGCAGGGACAGGCCGTAACCTAGGTACTGACCCTATTGGCCAGCCTATCTATATCAATATGCCATCAGCAAAGAGCATTAAAGTGAGCAACATTAAGTTTCGCGACGTCAAACGTAATATAGATGTGCCAGTTGATTTATTGGACTATAGTAACGACCCTCATAAGAGAACCGCTTATGAGTTACCGAAAAATGAAGCCTTTATTTTACCCCTTACCGATAGTTTACAAAGTTGTGAAAAAGGGCGGAG
>NZ_JBPYDC010001802.1:0-521 GCF_051847575.1 Psychrobacter sp. 1U2 | reverse complement strand
CATCGCACGATTGTGATCTAGACGAGTCATGGCAGTAAAGTTACGTGGATCAAGATCTGGCGCATTACGCTGGGCGATTAGCGCGTTGGTGTTGGCAGGGTTGCCGACGACCAATACTTTTACATCACGGCTGGCCACTTCGTTTAATGCTTTACCTTGTGCTGAGAAGATCGCAGCGTTGGCTTCTAGCAAGTCTTTGCGCTCCATACCTGGGCCACGCGGACGTGCACCTACTAGTAACGCATAATCGATATCTTTGAATGCAACATTGGCATCATCAGTCTGGACAATACCTGCCAACAATGGGAATGCACAGTCTTCTAATTCCATGACCACGCCCTTTAAAGCATCAAGCGCTGGTGTGATTTCAAGCAATTGTAAAATAACTGGTTGATCTTTACCAAGCATCTCACCAGATGCAATACGAAATAGCATCGCGTAGCTGATATTACCAGCGGCACCAGTCACGGCAATACGTAAAGGCTGTTTCATAGAATACTCCCTAATTAATTATTAGATAA
>NZ_JBPYDC010001801.1:0-521 GCF_051847575.1 Psychrobacter sp. 1U2 | reverse complement strand
CTTGCGCCTTGTGGTGAGCCACCGATGACGATAAGCTCAGCCAGTATGTCACTATCTTGTCCGGATAAAATCGATTGATTGGCAGCGGCTAGTTTGGCTAAAGTGAAATCAGTGATGTCGATATCGGAGCCTGATAGGTTTTGTTGTGGCTCAAAACTCAGCGCTCCCATGGCTGAATTACCAATATACGCAAGGCGATCTAAGACATTAATGGGCGTAGCATGAGTCATTGTTTTTCGAAAGAACCTATCCATTAGCAACATTCCCCAACCATCAGGTAAGCTGTCTGACAATAATCCACATAGGTAATGGCTCGACGCATGAGTACCATAATAAGGTGCTGCTCGTAATGGCATCTCAATTGGTGACAGCTCCATTCCATCAGCCAGCCACGCTGCATCATAGCCAAAGGCAGGGCGTCGTCCGTCCATCGTTAATTTGCCGATAAGACGTTTGGCTCCAAATCCTTGATAGTAAATGTTAACAATTGATATCGGTTGATACATTAAAATGGCTACCTT
>NZ_JBPYDC010001800.1:0-521 GCF_051847575.1 Psychrobacter sp. 1U2 | reverse complement strand
TGTTATATAAATTGATGTTTAATAAAAATGAATTGGTCAATAATACAACGTTGAGTTATCGTAACAAAATGACTAGAATGAAAGGTAATTTGTTATCACTATGAAATAGTAGTCATCATTATGAATAAAAAACGTATTGCTATATTTACCAGTCTTTCTATCGCAACAAGCTTGCTATTGTCGGGTTGTCAGCTACTAACAGGCTATCAGAAAATAGATGATGCAGAAAGCGCTGACAAGTGGGCAGGGAAAATCAAACCGATTGCTGGAGAAGTAAACATCGCTTGTGCGGGTACTTATCATTGTGAAATTATGCAAATCGACCAAACTGCGGTTATCGCGCCAGATACACATCAACCAGTAGATCATAAGCTGTTAAGTGTGTTTGATACGGATGATAAAGTTGTTAAGCGTACACAAAATGTGCTATTTACACCATTAAAGAATCAGCACTCTGTCAAGGTTGTACCGTTATCAGCTTCTGGTATGGCTGGGATGATAAACTATTATGCGCGAGTTAA
>NZ_JBPYDC010001799.1:0-521 GCF_051847575.1 Psychrobacter sp. 1U2 | reverse complement strand
GTCTCACATCCCACGTTTTGTTCACGCTGGCTGATACCTGCGCTAAAAGGGTTCAGCCAAGAGCATCCGTTGATTAATATAGATATTAAAGAGCTGGCTGAACCCTTTTTTTCTGAGGATCAAAACGTCGATATTGCTTTTTTATATGGTGATGGCATTTGGGGCGGTATGGAGGCGATTAAGCTGTTTGATGAATATTGTGTGGCGGTCTGCCAACCAGAATATTTGTATGATAAAAATCAAGATAAAAAATTTTGTACGAGCAATGCAGACGATTGCACCTTGCTACAGTTGAGCTCACGTCCAAGTGCTTGGTATGAGTATTTTAAACAACAAGACATTAGTATCGATGGGACGTTTGTCGGTCCGCGTTTTGATACTTTTCACGCGTGCATTGCTGCTGCCCTGCTTGGTTATGGTATCGCACTCGTACCCCTGCGGTTGGTTGCTCCTGAGTTGCAATCAGGGGCGCTAGTGACAGCATGGAATTATGCATCAAAAGGACGGGGCTCTTACTATAT
>NZ_JBPYDC010001798.1:0-521 GCF_051847575.1 Psychrobacter sp. 1U2 | reverse complement strand
ACTCGGTTTTGCACATGCCAATTTACAGCGCGAGCCAATACATTGCGTTCAATATCACGGCCAATAGCACGTAACTCTATCACACTTTGGCGATGAGTCACACGGTGCACATCTTGCTCAATAATGGGTCCTTGATCAAGCTCCGCAGTGACATAATGCGCAGTCGCTCCAATCAGCTTAACGCCTTTTTCATAAGCCTGACGATATGGGTCAGCCCCCACAAATGCGGGCAAAAACGAATGATGAATATTGATAACCTGCATCGGCCAGCGTTCGATAAAGTCAGATGATAATATCTGCATATAACGCGCCAATACTAACAAATCATTACCTGCCATCAATGTATGAATCTGCTCTTCTGCCTCTACCTTATTATCTTTAGTCACTGGTACATGATGAAACGGTATACCGAAGTTTTCGACCGCTTGGCGCAAGTCAGGATGGTTACTCACTATCGAGGTAATCTGACAATCGAGCAAACCTCGCTGATGACGCCATAACAAATCTAATAATGCATGATC
>NZ_JBPYDC010001797.1:0-522 GCF_051847575.1 Psychrobacter sp. 1U2 | reverse complement strand
AGACATAATGTCTGACTGCCTAAATGGTCTTAAAGTTATCGACTTGACGCGTAATTTACCCGGTCCATTCGCAACGCGCTTACTTGCCGATCTAGGCGCAGAAATTGTTAAAATTGAACCAAAAAATGGCGATCCAGGACGTGCGTTTGGTGAGTTGTTTAAAGCGTTAAACCATGGCAAACATTGTGAAAAGGTGGATTTTCGTAGTGAAGCAGGCATCGAAGCAATAAAAGCGCACATCAAAGATGCAGACGTGATGCTTGATAGTTTTCGTCCCGAAGTACTTGTTGGAATGGGTTTAGATGCTGCTACTTTACATGCTATTAATCCAAAACTGGTGATGGTTTCTATCACAGGCTATGGTATTCCAGAGGCGCTTGATGCTACAGGTAAGTCTTGGGCAGCAAAGGCAGGGCATGATATCAACTTTATGGCAATGAGTGGCACCCTCGATCAACTCAAAACTGCTTCAGGCGATCAAGCTATGCCCAATATGCAATTTGCAGATTTGGCTGGTGGTAG
>NZ_JBPYDC010001796.1:0-522 GCF_051847575.1 Psychrobacter sp. 1U2 | reverse complement strand
ACCACCTGCTTGATCGCCATCGGTCAGATCCTCAACCCCCACTCGGCTCAAGGTCGTATTGGTTGCAATCAAACCATCAATGTCAAAATCTAACAATTGCTGCGAGATATAATCAACTTGTAGCGGCTCTAAATCAGGGGCGACTTTTAATACTAACGGCACATAGAACCCGTACTCTGTCGCAAGCTGGCTATGACGATTTTTAATCACGTCTAATAACTGCGTTAACGCCTCGCCGCTTTGTAAATCACGTAAATTTTTTGTATTAGGTGATGAGATATTGATTGTAATATATGAGGCATGGGGATAAACACGTTCTAGACAGTAAATATAATCGTCAGCCGCATTTTCGACGGGCGTACTGGCATTTTTACCAATATTGATACCGATGTTGCCTTTATATTTACAGCGTTTGACATTTTCAATCAGATAATCGACACCCTGATTATTAAAACCCATCCGGTTAATAATAGCATCTGCCTGTCTTATTCTAAACAGACGTGGCTTATCATTCCCAACTTG
>NZ_JBPYDC010001795.1:0-522 GCF_051847575.1 Psychrobacter sp. 1U2 | reverse complement strand
AATCGCGATGAATTAAAAGCTCTTATCGCTGAGGCGTTACAAATGCGCTTGGCGCTAGAAGCACAGCTGCAAGAAGGACGTGATCGTCTACTTGAATATAACTCATGCCGTCCACGCGTCGCTGGGCGTATTGCAGATGCGATGCGTGATTTTGATGATAATAATGTGCTACCGCCCTTTATTGAGCGCTTTTTGGCATCAGCAAATGTCGATTATAGTATTCAGCGTGATGGTTCTTGGGTGCTTGCGCCACTCGATAGCACTGAAGTTAGTGAGTATATTGAGGGGCTGCCACTTAGCGATGAAGAAGGTATGACGTTGACCTTTGATCGCGAGCTTGCACTGCAGCGTGAGGACATCGATTTTGTCACCCATGAACATCCATTGATGCGATCGATCTACGAGCTTGCGAGCACGAGTACCTTTGGTAATACGACGGTGGCAATGCTCAAGAGCAATGCCATTCCTCAAGGTATGATTATGCTTGAGGTTCATTTTAGGGTCGAAGCGATCGCGCCAAAG
>NZ_JBPYDC010001794.1:0-523 GCF_051847575.1 Psychrobacter sp. 1U2 | reverse complement strand
AATGACTGTGGCAAACAGCGCCGGTACTTTACCAATCCCGAACAACATAAGTACCGGAATAAGATAAACAAAGCTTGGCATGGTCTGCATCACATCTAGTACAGGTGTCACAATCTTACGAAGTATCTTGCTACCTGACATGGCAATACCAATAGGAATACCAATCACTACCGTAACCAATACTGATACAATCAGTAGCGCTAAGGTATCGATGAGCGCGCCCCATAGACCAAAAGCACCAATTAAAAATAGCCCTGCACCACAGGCTAGCGCAAACCATATTTTGCGGACACCAAACCATCCCAGTATCGTCACGAGCGCGATAATGATCCATGGGGGAATAATAGTTAACAGACGCTCAATGGGGAGCAACAAGTAGGTCAGCGCCATCGTACTGATGGTACGAAACACATCACCATAGTTTTGAACGACGCTTGCTAAAGTATTATTCAGCGGAGTCTCAAGTGACCACGAAGGGAAGCTTGATGCTAGACCTAATCGGTTGTCACTGGCTGCACTGTCA
>NZ_JBPYDC010001793.1:0-523 GCF_051847575.1 Psychrobacter sp. 1U2 | reverse complement strand
GTAAGCGAAGGCCATCCTGATAAAATGGCCGACCAAATCTCAGACGCTATCCTTGACGCCATCTTACGTGAAGACATCCAAGCTCGCGTAGCATGCGAGACGCTGGTCAAAACTGGTGCAGTGATACTAGCAGGCGAAGTGACCACTACCGCCAACATTGATTTGGAGCGTATTGTACGTGATACGGTCAATGGTATTGGTTATCATCACTCAGATCTTGGTTTTGATGGTGAGACTTGCGCAGTGATCAATATGCTTGGCAAGCAATCACCTGAAATCGCTCAAGGTGTCGATCGTAACAGCCCAGAAGAGCAAGGCGCTGGTGATCAAGACTTAATGTTTGGTTATGCTAGTAATGAAACCGATGTGTTAATGCCTGCTCCTATCGAGTTTGCACATCGTCTTATGGAGCGTCAGTCTGAGCTACGCCGTGCTGGTGACCTGCCTTGGTTACGTCCAGATGCAAAAGCACAAGTTACCTTAAAATATGATGGCAATCGTCCGACTGCAATTGATGCTGTGG
>NZ_JBPYDC010001792.1:0-523 GCF_051847575.1 Psychrobacter sp. 1U2 | reverse complement strand
CTTTTTTCATCAGAGGTAATATCATCTTTTTTGGCATTATCTTTTTTACTCGCCTTAAAGTCACTAATGTTTGCACTGGCTTTACTAGCGCTATTGCGTTTGACGTTGGTATTATTAGCACTGATACGTGGCTTATTTGAAGCAGTTGGTTTTTCTTCAATGCTACGTGTATCGGCAGTGTTATCTATATTCGCATCAGTTTTTACTACAGGTTTAGCAGCCGTTTTTTGTGAGGTGCGTAGATTGGCTTTGGTATCTGCTTGTACTTCCACTTCGCGTAGCTCAACTGCCATTTTATCAAGAACAGCGTTAATTAATTTATGGGCGTCAGTCGCACCAAAGTGATTATTGAGCTTCATGGCTTCATCGAGCACGACTTTATAAGGAATCTCTAAGCGGTTTTGTAGCTCGTAAGCTCCAATCAATAAAATAGCGTGCTCAACGGTGTCTAATTTGTTGATGTCACGATCAAGATGCTGACTGATAAGTACGTCCAATGCCTCGATTTGCTCTGGAATATCAC
>NZ_JBPYDC010001791.1:0-523 GCF_051847575.1 Psychrobacter sp. 1U2 | reverse complement strand
TTTATTACCTTCTTGAAAAATATATTGCAAAAATTTTCTAGCTGAAATAAATTATAATTATTTTTTGGTGGTGTATCAAAAAGTATGCTGATTAAAATTTAAACAATTTTCAATGCTTTGAAAGTCTTGTAAAATCAGAGAATGAAGCATGGATTCTTTATTGACTTTCATTGCTAGCATACTTTTTGTAACACCACCTATTTTTTAATTACTGTATCTACTACTATTGAATAGTGAGTTAAATATGCTTCACTACGATTAATAGCTCTTTGATTAACTTTATCAATAAGCCCATTTTTAAGTGCCCAATAATCCGCAACAATGGAAGCTTGTTGTTCTATCCCATAATCAAGTAAATCTTTTCTTACATCAAGCTCATAGCCATAAGCACCTTTAAACCCATCTATTTCTATAGAAAATTTGTTCCCGATATGATGTATTGCTCGACTTGGGAATTCAAAAAACAGTTGCTCGCCAATAGCACGTAAGGCAACAGTTTGACCATTCTGATACTGCCATACAT
>NZ_JBPYDC010001790.1:0-523 GCF_051847575.1 Psychrobacter sp. 1U2 | reverse complement strand
ATTAATGTATAGATTGTTTCGATTGTATTTTTCTATATTAATGATGACATTAGCGCATATTAAAGGCATAAAAACGGTCTGTAGTAGCGTCAAAGCTAAATGTCCAATACGTCTTAATATTAAATAATCAATACTAAATAACTAGATGGATGGATAAAAAATCATCCGCAAATTCTTATCATCTGCCAGCGAGAAGCCAGCATGTCTACTTTGACGTTAACGATTAATAAGCAGGATTATCAGCTTGATAATCTCGATCCGCGCACGACATTGCTCGATGTCTGCCGCCAACATTTACAAATCACTGGACCCAAGAAAGGCTGTGACCACGGTCAATGCGGTGCTTGTACGATGCTCATCAATGGTGAGCGTATTAATTCCTGTTTGACCTTAGCCGTGATGCACGACGGTGATGAAATCACGACAATCGAAGGCATTGGTATGCCCGAATCGTTATCAGCCTTGCAACAAGCATTTAAAGATCACGATGCTTTTCAGTGTGGGTATTGTACCCCGGGGCAAA
>NZ_JBPYDC010001789.1:0-523 GCF_051847575.1 Psychrobacter sp. 1U2 | reverse complement strand
AACCTTTCTCAGATGCGTCCGGCGAATAGACCTCCTTTTGACCCAGATACATTATGGTATCTAAAACATGGAAGCTGTCCGATTATGACTGAGCTTGTTGATGTGGTCGATGAAGCCACCCTAAATGCAATGCCGATTGAGGCTGTTGCAATACTAGACCGAATCAACGGTAAGCTTAAGCGCTACCGTGAGTGGAGTAGTGAGCTCAATGAGCAGCAACAACAGCAGCACAACGAACGTCAATTTGTCATCGATAAACTGGTGTCTGAAAGTATCCCAGAGGCATTGTATCATTATGAGCAACTTCAACGTTTTAGCCCGCACCGTACTAAGAATAATATGGTACAAGGAAAAATGACGGCAGGCGATATGTTGACAGATTTGTTTTTGGAGATTGATTACGAGCTTGATGAATTATTGGATGAGTTGCATCAAACGGTTATGGATCGTCTTGCTTCAACACATCGTTATGTGAAAAGCCGCACCCAAAGCTGACGTTACCAACATAAGGCAATTGAGTAGT
>NZ_JBPYDC010001788.1:0-523 GCF_051847575.1 Psychrobacter sp. 1U2 | reverse complement strand
CATTAAAGCCGTGTTTTAGCAGACCGTTATAGATATTTTCCATACCGTCCTTGCCAGCGAACCAAGGCAGGGTATCCGGCCAACCTGAATTATTGGCATTGCCTTCACCATAATCCATTGCCTTTGACCAACGTCCATTGCGCATCCACTCAAGCACTGCTTGCGGCTGGTTGAGACATAAATCACTACCTATCGCTAAATGCTCGACACCGTATTTATCAGCACAATTAGCAATCATGGTACAAAAATCATCAAGCGAACAATCACTACCATTCGGCAAATGGAATGGATATAAACTAAAGCCTAATAGCCCGCCCGCTTTGGTCAAGGCGCTAATAATCGTGTCTGATTTATTACGCAAGGCATCATGAGCGGTGGTTGGGTTAGCATGACTGATACATATCGGACGCGAGGAGACTTCTATCGCCTCAAGCGTAGATTGCTCGGCACTGTGCGACATATCGACGATCATACCGACGCGATTCATCTCTTTAACAGCTTGCTGACCAAAGCGGGTGACGCC
>NZ_JBPYDC010001787.1:0-524 GCF_051847575.1 Psychrobacter sp. 1U2 | reverse complement strand
GCAACTACTGTACTGTGCACTCATACACTATCCACTATATCGCTTACCTGAGGGTTATGGACTTGCACAAGTAGAGCAAGTGGTTGATTACTTATATCCTGCTAAGCACCAAAATCAACAAGTGTCTCAAAATAAATCATATGATAGTGTGGCTCAAACAAACACTATTTTACCAGTAAAGTTGTCTACGCTATCAAAGCTTACTAATCAGTTGAAACGTCATACTACTACGCGCTTTATGCAGCAGCGTCATACATGGCAACAGCATTTGCACAAAAAAAACCAGTAGGTTTAAAACAAATCCATTACGACAATTATGTTTTTTTTGGTATAATTTGTGTACAATTTAGCAGTCGTTACAACATTGCTTTATTTGTTCAACGTTAATTTTTAACTTTCTAACCGACGGTACCTAATCTTATGGCAGCTTCGATGCATCAATTGCTTACTCATCGACACGTCTTGCTGCTACAAGGAAAGATGGGTGGTTTTTTCAATCGTTTTACAACATTTTTGCAAACTCA
>NZ_JBPYDC010001786.1:0-524 GCF_051847575.1 Psychrobacter sp. 1U2 | reverse complement strand
GCAAGTGATTATTTCTCTGCCTTAATGTTGTTCACTGGTAGCGTGTTCTTTCTGGCAGGTACGCTAGGTTTGCTACGCTTCCCAGATGTTTTTACTCGGCTACACGCGCTTACCAAAGCCGATAACTTGGGACTGGGTTTTATAGTGGTTGGCCTAGCGGTACAAGCGGAATCTTGGGCTGTGGTGGTTAAATTAATATTTATATGGCTGCTGGTGTTGCTTGCTAGCGCGAACGTGTCTTATCTGGTCGCACGCGGAGCACTGCAACGGGGGATTCGGCCATGGAGACGCTGATTGGTTCTGTTATTGATTTAGTCATTGTACTGCTGGCGTTAGGGTTGGCTTGGGGTGCACTTGCTAGTGCTAAGCTGTTTAGAGCTATTGTGCGATTTATTGCCTTTGGCTTAGTGATGGCGCTGGCTTGGGTGCGCCTGAATGCACCAGATGTTGCACTGGCAGAAGCCGCTATTGGAGCAGGTTTGACCGGTGCGTTATTCCTGGCAGCCTACGCCAAGCTGCGAGGA
>NZ_JBPYDC010001785.1:0-524 GCF_051847575.1 Psychrobacter sp. 1U2 | reverse complement strand
CAAAACGTGAAGTGCATATAAATTTTTATCCTGAAAATAATATGGGTTATATTGAGCGTTTTGCTATGATCCATGAGTTTATAGAGCCAGACACTTATCTACTCCGTGCTTACCGTAAAGAATCTAGCCAAGATACGGGCAGTTTATTAGACACAGCCTCGCCCAATCCTTTATGTATTGATCTTATTCAAAACGATAGTATCAAGCGTCAGTTTTGTAAACAGATGAATAACGAAAGTCAGGGTGAGTTTGTAGAAACGAACGTGACAAACCAAATAAAGCAATCAGCACAAGCAACACAGTCAAAAGCTAAGGTGTAATATTGTATCTTTCGACCCATTAATTTGATGTCATATATCATGGACATAGATCGGTTAAAGCAACATTAGACGCTTGTCTCTTCTTTTTTTATCTATCAACAAGGATTAGTATGGCAACGATTTTAACATTAGCTGGTGACGGCATTGGTCCTGAAATTATGACCCAAGCCATCGATGTACTACAAGCCGTCAACAAAAAGTTTA
>NZ_JBPYDC010001784.1:0-524 GCF_051847575.1 Psychrobacter sp. 1U2 | reverse complement strand
CGCAAGTAGTGATGGTCAGCATGCGGTGGCACCTGTTTCTAAGGCAATATCAGGTGTATGGAGTGATTGCCTAACGGGGATAGGCAGTGAATGGTCGCCACAGTTTTCTGGTTATATTGCTGGTGCTATTGAAGCGGCAAGCCTTGCGGTACAAAACTTGCCTGAAAAGATGTAGTTTTTAATTTTATTAATAGTATTGTTATTAAGTAGCGTTCTTCTAAATGGTGAAGCTATTAACGTCCCGTCCATACTGCATGGCGCTTTTCGATAAAGGCATCAATGCCCTCGCTCACATCGTCTGCCATCATATTGCAGGTCATCACTTGTCCGGCATATTCATAAGCATCCGCTAAATCCATGTCCAACTGTTTATAGAACATATCTTTGCCCGTTTTGACCGCGACAGAGGATTTGGCAGTAATGGCATCGATTAAAGATTGCAGCGTTGCATCCAACTGATCCGCTGGCGCGACACGATTAATGAGTCCTTGCTGCAAGGCCGTATGGGCATCGATAAACTCACC
>NZ_JBPYDC010001783.1:0-524 GCF_051847575.1 Psychrobacter sp. 1U2 | reverse complement strand
AACCATTTAGTTTTTCTCCAAATAATATTGATAAGTTTTCTGTAAACCCTCTGTGAGTGAGTAACGGTGCTTCCAACCGAATTCTTCTAGCTTTTCTGTGCTTACCAGCTTTTGTTTCATACCGACAGGCTTGGTTAAGTCATGCGCAAAGCTTCCTTCAAAGCCGACTATAGTCGCCACAGCATCATAATACTCATTGATACTAAAATCATGACCAAGACCAATATTCAACATATCAGGCATACGCTCAAAATTATCAAACGCATAAAAGACAGCATCCGCTAGATCTTCAGCATACATAAACTCACGTCTTGCTGTTCCATCACCCCATATCTCGACTTCATTAGCATTTTGCAGTTTGGCCTGATGTAGTTTATACAGAGCCGCCGGAATCATGTGAGACTTCACACCATCGAACTTATCGTACTTACCATATAAATTACAGGGTATCAGGGTTTTATATTGCAATTGACCGCCAGACTCTAGTGAGCAATAGCTGCATAACTTAGCAATTACTATTTTAG
>NZ_JBPYDC010001782.1:0-525 GCF_051847575.1 Psychrobacter sp. 1U2 | reverse complement strand
AGGTTGATTACCGCTTTGTCGCGATTCTGACCGCTATCAGCCACCAGCTCCGTTAAAATACGCATGCGTTGTAAGCTTTGATCAAGTCGTAACATCATATTGGTCAAGCGAATGGAGATACCAGTTTTATAGATGCGTTTGCGTACCGTTGCAACGATATCTTCACATTGCTCAAGCATGACCAGTAGCGGAGCAGGATTGACCGCATGTTCAGGCGTAATGTCCGTTAAAGTGTCAAGCTCATGCGCTTGTCGATACTGATTGACAAACAATACGGCTTCTTGGTTTTGAGCAACAAAAGATGCAGAATAGTTCAAAATCTGCGGATAAGCTTCCATTAAGTTAGGATGCAGACCAATACCGCTAATACGGTAGGATAAAATGACTATCGCATTTAAAATACTGTTTTTGGCGGTCGCTACTAAGTATAAATGCTCTTCTTTAACATTAAGTAGATCAACCAACGCTTCCCATTTGTCTTTTTCGATGTTAGCAAGCCAACGTTCATCTTGACGTTTATAGAAC
>NZ_JBPYDC010001781.1:0-526 GCF_051847575.1 Psychrobacter sp. 1U2 | reverse complement strand
ACATTTAGGCTTTTGCTTTAGGTGCTTATATGAGTAAGTCTATTGAACATTTATATTAGGTACACACTTTAGCATCTCATGAGACTATCGCTAAACATTACTTAAGCATAGACTGTCATAAAATATTACAAACGCTATCTATAAGAGATATAAAGAGAAGCGCACTCAATCCTATTTGAGCCAAATAACAAGATAGTAATCGGCCCAAGAGCTGGTAAATGTATTCTCCATTAAATGCTCGCCTTACAGTAATAACCAAAAGTTATAATAGGCACAGTTAATAGTGTGCAAAAAACTTCGAAAAACCACTGAAATATCTTGATTTTTAACGTTATTCACGGCATTGTTACTGGTTGACGACGTAATAACTGATTGTAAACAGGATTAGACTTCATGAGTAATTTAACAGTAGGGTTGGTAGGCTGGCGTGGTATGGTTGGGTCAGTATTGATACAACGTATGCAAGAAGAAAATGACTTTAACGGTATCACGCCTGTGTTTTTTTCGACGAGTAATGCAGGTGGTC
>NZ_JBPYDC010001780.1:0-526 GCF_051847575.1 Psychrobacter sp. 1U2 | reverse complement strand
CGATAAATTCATATCACCCACTGCTGGCTGTCAGTTATTTTTCAATACTTTTAATAATCCTACTAACGTGTTTCGTGAATACTCAATCAGCCATGGGGATTTGGACGACTATACTCATAGCCGTATTATGATTAGCCGCAACGCTGCCAAAGAAATATGGCCGACGGTTGTCGCATGGGTTGATAAGCATACAAATTGATTTTATACCTATTGACACCTATGTATTTATTACATCTATCCAAATTAACTTCACATAAGATAACTGAATAAATTTATACGATTGGTTAAGCTTAGGTTGTTAATAAGGCGATATAAATAAATAATTATAAAGAAATACATAGAGGAGTATTTTATGAAGTTATATGTGATACCAGGTACCTGCGCAGTCGTTCCGCATACAGCACTTGAATGGACAGATGCTGATTACGAGCTTAAGATATTAGATCATGACTCAGTCAAGTCTGAGGAATATTTGCGTATCAATCCACAAGGTGTGGTTCCTTCGATAGTTGATGGCGAGACAGTC
>NZ_JBPYDC010001779.1:0-526 GCF_051847575.1 Psychrobacter sp. 1U2 | reverse complement strand
ATCGAAAACTTGCAAAAGCAGCGTCAAGAGTTCGTCGAGAAAAAAGGCATGGCAGCCAAAGACAATCAAGTGACTTTCGACTTTGAAGGTTCAATTGATGGTGAGAAGTTCGAAGGTGGCTCAGCTGAGGACTTTAAATTGGTTATCGGTAGCAACCAGATGATCCCAGGTTTTGAAGCTGGCATCAAAGGCATGAAAGCTGGCGAAGAAAAAGTCATTGACGTAACTTTCCCAGAAGACTATCAAGCTGAAAACCTAGCGGGTAAAGAAGCTCAGTTCAAAATCAATGTAAAATTGGTCGAAAAATCAAAACTACCTGAAATCGACGACGAGTTCCTTGAGCTATTTGGCGTGACTGAAGGTGGCGTTGACAAGCTAAAAGAAGACGTACGCAAAAACATGGAACGCGAAATCAAAAACGCGGCGCGTAGCCAAGTTAAGCAAGCGACTTTTGATGCGCTACTAGAAAAGAACGAATTTGATGTACCAAATGCGATGCTAGAGCAAGAAATCGAACGTCAACGCA
>NZ_JBPYDC010001778.1:0-527 GCF_051847575.1 Psychrobacter sp. 1U2 | reverse complement strand
ACTTGTCAGTAGCTTTATCTTTTAACGAATCCTTGTCTTTGACCGAGTTGTCAGAGCTGTTGGTTGGTTTGGTTGTTGGATTTAGCTTGCTCTCTTTTTTTGCCTGAGCTTTGACATCGGTTTCGGCTTGCTTATTATTTATCTGATGAGTTGGCTGATAATTGATAGCTTTATAAATCGTTGCGACCGCATCATCTAGATCAAAGGGTTTGGGTAGATATTCAAATGCGCCTGTCTGATAACTGTCAATAGCAGAGCTGATGTCTGAATGAGCAGTCATAATGACGATAGGTAGCTGAGGAAAATGCTTATGTACCCATCCACTAAACGACAAGCCATCCATCATTGGCATACGAATATCAGTTAATATGACATCCGGCAACTGCGTCGCTGATGCATGTTGTTGTAAGACATCATTAAGCTGGGTCCATGCCGCCTGTGCCTGCGTAAAGCTGACAACCATAAAGCCAGCGTCTCCAAAAGTATCAGCCAATATCAATCGCAATGCTGCGTCATCATCGATCAAC
>NZ_JBPYDC010001777.1:0-527 GCF_051847575.1 Psychrobacter sp. 1U2 | reverse complement strand
ACGAATAAGTACCAGCAAGCAGGCCAATGAATAGCGCTACTGAGAACCAATACAGTCCGTCACCGCCTAAGAACATCATGGCTAATACAACTAATAGCACTGTTGAAATAGTCATAATGGTACGGCGCAGCGTTTCTGTTAATGACAAATCAACCGTCTGACTGGGACTAATCCCGCGGACACGGCGGAAGTTTTCACGAATACGGTCGTAGACGACAATCGTATCGTTTAGTGAATAACCGATCAATGCCAATATGGCTGCCAATACGGTCAGATCAAAGGGGAAACCAAATAATGCAAAGACACCGATAGTAACGATAGCGTCATGAAACAACGACATGACCGCGCCAAGTGACAGCTTAAACTGAAAACGTAGAGCGACATATCCAAGCATACATACTAATGCTAGCCCTAACGCCATGACTGAGTTTAAATACACCTCGTTACCGACTTGACTGCCGATAATGTTAACGTTACTAATATCAGCAGTGTTATTAGGCAAAGCTAAAGCTTGAGTTAAGCTGGCG
>NZ_JBPYDC010001776.1:0-527 GCF_051847575.1 Psychrobacter sp. 1U2 | reverse complement strand
CCACTGTGGGTACCAAGCAGTTTTTTCGCATCTTTGCGCCTTGGGTTAAGTGGTTGGCAATATTAGCCAGCATTTTTCTACTGATCGGTAGTGTTTGGGGTCTCGCTTTTGCGCCGCCTGACTATTTACAAGGTAATAGCTACCGCATTATTTTTATTCACGTGCCAGCGGCCAGTATCGCTATTTCTATCTATTTTGCCCTCGCCGTATTAGGGGTTATCTTCCTTGTTTGGAAAATCAAGACGGCCAGTCTGGTGGCGCAGGCGCTTGCTCCATTGGGCTTTTTGCTCTGCGTGATTAGCTTAATCACCGGCTCTATTTGGGCAAAACCTACTTGGGGTACTTACTGGGTTTGGGATGCGCGTTTAACGTCTATGCTGATTTTGGCGTTTTTATATGCAGGCGTGATGGCGTTGTTTGCAGCGTTTGAGCATACCGCTAATCGAGGTAAAGCGGCGGCCATTTTATCCATTGTCGGCGCAGTGAATCTACCTATTATTAAATATTCGGTACAGTGGTGGAATACC
>NZ_JBPYDC010001775.1:0-528 GCF_051847575.1 Psychrobacter sp. 1U2 | reverse complement strand
ATATCAATGGGCCATGAATGGTAAACCATTATATTTTTATGCCAATGATACCAAAGTGGGTGACAAAGACGGCGACAATAAGCTTGGCGTTTGGCATATTATTCCAACCAAATAAAGCGTAATGCAAATAATAAGAAGACAGTCATTATAGTGGCTGTCTTTTTTATAAAATGCTTGTCACGTACAGCGCTGGGCCAAAGCAGATAATAAGCAATTAAATTTATTCTACTTTTTTCTATCAGATCGCCATTAGTCGAGGTAGAGACGTCGGTTATGATAGCGCTGTTTGAAGCTGTGATATCATGGACTATGCGCTCATTGTTGCTAGCAGTATAAGTACTGAGGACTTACATGCTGCTTGCATCAAATACCAAAAACCGTTAAAATCGCGGTTTAATTTTCCCGCTGGGGAAGGCTAAGAGAGCAAGGATATGGTGCTGAGTGCTGGAATAAGCCAGTGACGCAGTTGCCAGATTTGTACATGTCCTTAGTGCCTCAGTTACGTATGCAATCATCTGACCATTGGTC
>NZ_JBPYDC010001774.1:0-528 GCF_051847575.1 Psychrobacter sp. 1U2 | reverse complement strand
CCCTATGTCCGGCGATGTTGTGGCAGAGCTTCTTGGCATGATGGGGGCAGTAGCCATTCTATGGGGGTCTGTTCAGGCCTTGCGCCAAACTCATTTAAAACTGCTGGTCGCTTATTCTACAGTGGCACAGATCGGCTATCTGTTTTTGGTATTTCCACTAGCAGCGTCGCCACGCGCTTGGAGTGCGGTGGCGATACTAATACTATCCCATGCGTTGGCGAAGTCGGCGATGTTTTTGGCAGCGGGTAACCTGTTCCGCTTTGGCGGTCACGATCGCATCTTAGATCTTGATCGTGTTGTGCAGCGCTTGCCTATCAGTGTCTTTGCCTTTGCTTTAGCTGGAGTTGCTATTATGGGTTTGCCGCCAAGTGGTGGGTTTATTAGTAAGTGGTTATTGTTAGAGGTAGCATTGGTACAAGGACGTTGGGATTTGGCGTTAGTGATACTGCTTGGCGGGCTGATTGCCGCACTTTATGTTTTTAAAGTGCTAGGACGCTGCTTTACACAAGCTAAGGTCACCCACGAGCC
>NZ_JBPYDC010001773.1:0-528 GCF_051847575.1 Psychrobacter sp. 1U2 | reverse complement strand
ATAAAGACTGCAATTTGCCAAGCAAAAGACGTGCGCCACATGGAAATCTCTGAAGATCCTAACTTAGGCAGCTCAACCGCTTGATGACTAGACGATCCTAGGCGCAGACGTAAAAACACCCAAAGCACAATGGCAAATATGCCTAAAAGCGACCAACCACCAAGCGCCCACTGCCAGCCTACCTGCTCAGATAGCGGTAATACGACTCCTGCTACTATGCCTGCCGACACCGTCATCGTTAAACTAAATAAACCAGTTATAAGTGGAATATGTTTCGGCGTACGCTGTTTAATAACGGGTGCCGCCAAAGTGTTAGCAAAGCCGATGGCCAACGTTAGTAATAATGTACCACTCAAAAAGCCAATCCACGTAGGAACCACGGAACGCAGCACCATACCAAAGGTGAGTAGTGCAACCATCACAATGAGCGTATTCTCAAGGCCAAAGCGCTTACCAATCGCTGGTGCGATAAGCGCGCCTACTGCAAAAGTCAGCATTGGCACTGCACCTAACCAACCAATCTCAGTC
>NZ_JBPYDC010001772.1:0-528 GCF_051847575.1 Psychrobacter sp. 1U2 | reverse complement strand
GCATTTGGCTAAAGTTGGTCATGAGTTTGGTGCAACCACTGGTCGTGCACGTCGCTGTGGTTGGTTTGATGCAGAAGCCCTACGCCGCGCCGTTGTACTGAACTCTATGTCAGGTATCTGCTTGACTAAGCTTGACGTATTAGATGGTCTAGAAGAGCTATTAATTGGTGTTGGTTATGAGCTACCAGAAACCGAATGCGCAGGCGCGCATGATGCTGAGTTTTATGAATCAGTAACACCAAAGTATGAGACGCTAGAAGGTTGGAGCGAATCTACTGTCGGTATTACCAACTATGATGACTTGCCAGAAAATGCTAAAAAATACATCAAGCGTATCGAAGCGTTGATTGGCTGCCCAGTTGATATCATCTCAACGGGTCCTGACCGCGAAGAGACCATCGTATTGCGTGATCCGTATGATGCGTAGATAAATAGAACAAACTATTGAATGACAAAACCCTAATGTTCAGCTAAGAGCTAGCATTAGGGTTTTTTATAAAAATTAATAATACTGGTAAATATACAATA
>NZ_JBPYDC010001771.1:0-528 GCF_051847575.1 Psychrobacter sp. 1U2 | reverse complement strand
TACACCGCCTAACAATGGTGACAGTACCCAAGAAATGGCAATCGTCCCTATCGTACCCCAATCAACAGTAGAAAATGCACTTGCACTACCACCCAAATCAAAACCCAACACAATAGAGCCACCAACCACACCACCAATAATAGAGTGGGTAGTGGATACTGGCAGACCTTTACGCGTAGCAAACAACAGCCAAAATGCGGCGGCAATTAACGCAGATAACATGACATAAATAAACTGGTTGGGGCTAACAGGTAAGCCGTCTAAATCAACGATACCCTTACGAATAGTATCGGTAACCTCGCCGCCTGCCAGCACCGCTCCTGATACTTCAAAGATCGCCGCCACACCCAGTGCTTGTGGAATAGTTAATGTACCAGCACCGACTGAAGTGCCAAATGAGTTGGCGACATCATTACCACCGATATTGAATGCCATAAAGACACCAAAAGCGGTTGCCACAATAAATAGCGTCGTCTGTTGACGCATTGTATAATCGAGTCCCCACCATAAAAAATAGCCGGTCATCGC
>NZ_JBPYDC010001770.1:0-529 GCF_051847575.1 Psychrobacter sp. 1U2 | reverse complement strand
AAGCGTTGTACATTACTGACCACAGCTCATCAAGCTTTTCTCGATCTTCGATCAATTCAGCCTTACCAGTGATAGACAAATAGCTTTTGTCATCTTGGCTGACATAAGCCAAGTTTACTTCTGGGTTCTTATTAATATTGTCAACAGTGTCAGAAGGTGTGTGACCGATAAACCAAATCTCTTTAGCACCGATGCTGGTTTCCGTGGTATTCATTGGGCACGAATGGAGGTGGTTTTCATGATTGCGAGTGGTCATCATCGTATACTTGATATTGTTTACCATCGCTTGGATTTTGTCCATCTTTTCTTGTTTACTCATAATAGTTATCCTTTACTATTTAAAATATTGAGGTTTACATACTATAAAACTTACATACTATAAAAACGCCAATAAACAATGGCTTACTGGCGTCTCAAGTCGTCAAACTGCTCGTTTTTACAATATAAAAGACGCTTATATTATAAAGATACAGAGAACTGCTCGCCAATATCTTCTGCAGTCTTACCATCTTGTACCGCGGCTGTAGCC
>NZ_JBPYDC010001769.1:0-529 GCF_051847575.1 Psychrobacter sp. 1U2 | reverse complement strand
CATTATTGGTTGATATTTTTTATCAACACGAAAATCAGCCCTTCGTATATAGGGTGTCATACTAAACGTTTTGGCATTAAAGCCCTTTTCGTTTGATGTTTGATGTTAATACTATCGTCAGAATGGTTAAATTTTCACTATCAGTTATTTAAAGCAGCAATCAAAGGTAATTATTTATGTCAATTAAAACGCCAATAATAAAAACAGTCGCAATAAACAAAGGTACTTCTAAAAAGTCTAATGCGCTTGCAATTGCTATCATGAGCGCCTCATTGATGATGAGTTTATCAATGGTTTCTATGAGCGCTCAGGCTGTAGGTCTGGGCGAGCTGTTTGGTAATAAGAGTGCTGCAAAATCAAAGTTTTTGCCAGTAGATAAAGCTTTTCAAGTTGACAGTATTACTAACGCGACATCTAAAGGCACGCGTTTATCCATTACCTTTGATATTACCCCAGGTCATTACGTTTATAAAAACCAGCTTACTTTAAGTTTCCCTAAGGGTGTGAGCGCAACCCCGTTTACTTTTAG
>NZ_JBPYDC010001768.1:0-529 GCF_051847575.1 Psychrobacter sp. 1U2 | reverse complement strand
CGTGATTATTGGGCACGTCAGTTAAAATTTCAGTTAATAAGTATCTCTTTAGGTAAGGAAAGTGAAAAAGGCAAAGAGCAGATATTTTTAGATAACCCTGACATTACTCGTGGTCAAGATTTAGTACGTGATGATCAGCGTACGCCAAGTGAGATTTTATTAAATCGTTTGTCGCGCCAACAAGGGCAGATGTCACGTCTAAAAGACGATGAGATTATGGAGACAGTACTCAATACTGCCATGCCCACTTACGATCCACATAGTAACTATTATGCGCCTATTCAGGCGACTGAGCTACAGATTCAGTCAAGCTTACAGCTAGAAGGAATCGGGGTTTCTATTCGTCCAGATCGTAAAAACCCAGATTATACACGTATCGTCACTTTAGTCGATGGTGGGCCTGCGGCCAAAACGGGTCAAATCAAACCCAACGATCTCATCATCGGTATCGCTGAAGATGGCAAAACCATGACCGATGTGGTCGGCTGGTCAACGCGTGAGATTGTCGGTTTGATTCGCGGTAAACGTG
>NZ_JBPYDC010001767.1:0-529 GCF_051847575.1 Psychrobacter sp. 1U2 | reverse complement strand
ATGACAACCAAAAACGTCGCCGCCGTAGTAAGCCGCGTCGTGATGGTAAAGGCAGCAATGCTAAAGCCAATAATCCTACGACGGCAAAAGCTGGCAAAGGTAAGTCTCATGGGACTAACAAAAGCTCAAAAAATGAGCAAGCATTGGCGACTCAAGCAGACAATGCTGCTATCGATAACGATCATAACCAAATAATCGATAGCGCTGCTGATGACGCTGCTGCAAAAGAAGGCGGTATCAAGGCAGTTGGTAATCAGCGTATTATTCCGTTTATGAAGATAGAAAAGCCTATGGCAATTTTGTCTTTATTCATGGTCATTGCTAGTATTATTGCGATTGCGGTCAATGGTCTTAATCTTGGTTTGGACTTCACGGGCGGGGTTTCAGCAGATGTACGTTATGAGCAGCCCGCTGAGCAAGTTGAAGTCGTACAAGCATTGGCGGATAATGGTTTTGATGATGCTGTCGTACAGTATCTAGGCACGCGTCAAGAGCTGCTTGTACGCTTGCCACCACAATCTGACAATAT
>NZ_JBPYDC010001766.1:0-529 GCF_051847575.1 Psychrobacter sp. 1U2 | reverse complement strand
CTGGAAAGTTGCCATCCCCACTGCTTATTGCAAAACAGTGATTGAGGTTGCTCAAGAGTGTGATCGTGCATTGATGGCTTTTATCAAAGGCCAGCTGTTGGTCATGGTATTATTGGGAATCATTTATGCTGTACAATTACAACTTATTGGGCTTGAGCTTGGTATAATCATCGGTATGGGAGCAGGTATCGCAAGCTTTGTTCCTTATCTAGGCTTTGGTCTTGGTTTTATTGCTGCCGTTATCGCTTGTCTCTTCCAATTTGGTTTAAATTGGACTTATCTGTCTTTAATAGTGGGTGCGTTTTTGGTAGGTCAGGCAGCAGAAGGTTATATTCTACAGCCGTTGTTGCTGGGTGATAAGATTGGCTTGTCACCACTTTGGGTGATATTTGCAGTATTGGCAGGCGCAAGTATATTAGGGTTCGTTGGTATGTTGATTGCCTTACCTGTATCCGCTGTACTAAACGTATTGTTTCATCATTTATATGATTATTACCGTTCTACGGATCTTTATAAAGGACGTAAACAG
>NZ_JBPYDC010001765.1:0-529 GCF_051847575.1 Psychrobacter sp. 1U2 | reverse complement strand
CTTGTAGTATTTGTGGCAGCGCAGCAGTATTAACTGCATTCATTGAGCTGACCATATCAGCATAGTGCATTTGGGTGCGAATGGTCGTAAAGGCTTGAATGCCTGCCGCGCCTGCTAAGCCTCCCACGGTTTGGGAAATTCCAAAGATGACTGAAAAGCTGATAATGTAAGCTGGACCGTTGGCAATCGCACGAAACATACCTTCAAATACCATAGGCCCCATAAAATATACCGCAGCAAAAGCGATCATAAACTGACTAAGATAAAACATATATGGCGCAGAGTTTAGAGATACGCCTGTATCTAGCCAAGCACCAACAGCAATCAGGGCAACAGAAAAAATAACTGGACGACGTAAATCCATTGCATTGGTCTTAAAAATACTCAGCACTAATGCTAGTGCGCTAGCGACCAATATCACTGCATAAAAAACAACCAGCTGATCATTGCCATAACCTAAATTGGCCAGTAGTCCTGCTGCACCAACGTTTTGTTCTGATAGCAAAATACGCATCACAGCGCCTGTTAT
>NZ_JBPYDC010001764.1:0-529 GCF_051847575.1 Psychrobacter sp. 1U2 | reverse complement strand
TCGATGCTATCGCGCAAGTATTTACTCGTATCGAGACGCAAAACTACTCCCCTGACCGCTCTAGTGCTACCAGTAAACTTGATTTAAAAATTGTTATTGATTGTCTAAATGGAGCGACCAGTAGGATTGCACAGCCCTTATTTGAACGCTTTTGTCAGCAAGTCATTGTGCTAAATGATATTCCGGACGGTAACTTTCCGAGAGGTAATCCAGACCCCACTGAGCCTAACCGTCTGGCAGAACTGCAGCAAACCGTTATTATTAATGAAGCAGATATGGGTCTGGCTTTTGATGGTGATGGTGATAGACTGATGATCGTCGATAACAGCGGTAAGGTCGTGACCCCTGATCATCTATTGTATTTGCTAGCGCGAGTCGCCATTGTAGAGCGTCCTATATACAATAAAAAGCCCAATACACCGCAGGTTTTATTTGATGTAAAGTGCTCTCATCATTTGGCACGCTTACTCAAAAAGCTTGATGCAGTACCAGTCATGAGTAAGACGGGTAGTAGTTTACTGCGCCAACA
>NZ_JBPYDC010001763.1:0-530 GCF_051847575.1 Psychrobacter sp. 1U2 | reverse complement strand
CCACACTCACATTAAGGCTTTGTAAGTTACCGTGCTCATTGCCTGACATAGGTATGTATACCAGCTCATCACAGCTTTCTGTGGTCAACCGACGCATGCCCTCACCTTCTGACCCCATAATTAAAGCTGTTTTTCCTGTCAAATCAGCAGCATGTATAGGCTTAGCTGTCTCATTTAATGCCGTACCGAATACAAAAACGCCTGCATCCTTAATACGCGTCAGTGTACGCGCTAGATTGGTTACACTAACAATAGGCATCATCTCAGCTGCGCCTACTGATACTTTAGCGACTGTCGGAGTCAAACTTGCTGCATGATGCTTTGGACATATCACTGCATCCACACCCATAGCGACTGCTGTACGTAAGCAGGCACCAAAGTTGTGCGCATCCGTAATCTGATCAAGTACCAATAATAAGCATTGATTGCGCCCAATAACGTTATCTAATAATCCTTCATCTGCAAATCCTAATGGACGAGCATGTAATACAACCCCTTGATGCTGAGGACTACCGCATAGTTGCGTCAGC
>NZ_JBPYDC010001762.1:0-530 GCF_051847575.1 Psychrobacter sp. 1U2 | reverse complement strand
AAGGCCATGACTTGATCTCGCACATCACCAGTCAGCTCGTAGCTGTCCAAAAAGACAAACTTGCCTGACTCCAACTGTACGAGCGAGCACTGGGTACCTATGTCAAGCACACCGCCTAAACGAAAAGATCCGCGTATGTTCCAAAATCCTGCACCTAGATTATAAATTTTATCTGCCATCTTTATTGCCTCTTATTGTTTAAAGATTGATGTAATGGTTTATCAAAACAGCTGCTAGCTTAACTGTCATTACATTATTTTTAGAGATTATGAACTCAAGGTTTGCCAAAGTCTGTTATAAAAGGGATGTGGAATGTATAGATAGTTTAAGTCAAAGTCAGCTAAGCAACTAAAGTAGAACATAGTATAGTTATAACAATGAACAAATAGTTTTAACGAGTTTAAAAATTATGTATTGAGACATTTGGTAGGCAATGCTTGACAGTATGTACTAGCAATTGGTATAAAGCATCTACCTACACGAATATAGATAGACAAATGCCTACATCATCAGACTCAACCCTTAAAAAG
>NZ_JBPYDC010001761.1:0-531 GCF_051847575.1 Psychrobacter sp. 1U2 | reverse complement strand
ACTAGATGTTGTAGGAATGATATTATGACCAGACGCTCGCGCGCGTCTTGGGTCACGATGTGCTTGATCAAGGACCGTTTGATCAGCTGTGACAGCATGAATCTCAGTCATCATTGCGGACTTGACACCAAAGGCCTTATCGAGCGTATCAATCAGTGGCACTAGCGCTTGCGTGGTACAAGAGACACCTGAGACAATCGGTAGCTCACGCGTCAGTAGCTCAGTATTAACACCCATTACGATACAAGCGTCAACATCGTCAAAGGGTGCAGCACCGATGATAACTTGTTGCGCACCTGCTTCAATATGTAGATTGGCTTGAGCATAAGAGCGAAAATGTCCTGTACATTCCAATACCACATCGATACCAAGAGTGTCCCAAGGCAGCGTTTTTGGATCATGCCTTGATAATAGACGAATACAATAGGTTAGATTGTTTTTTGTTAGGCACAGCTGGATGTCACTTTTTGCAGTAGCAGATGGTTTTTGTTCCTTATCAGTGATGCCGTCCTGAACAATTTCGGCACTGAC
>NZ_JBPYDC010001760.1:0-531 GCF_051847575.1 Psychrobacter sp. 1U2 | reverse complement strand
AGCCAGCTTGGGAGCTACTATTACAAGCAGCATTAGAGCTATCAGGGCGCAGGTTGTTCGCTATGCAATAAGTAACAGAAATATATTTCATCTGCTCTTTATAAGTATTATTGTAAAACCAATTACATCAACAATTACGACAGTCATCTTTCTTATTTTTCGACTGATCTTTATATAGCCTACTTCAGATAATCTATCTTCAGCCTCAACTTACCTTCTACACTTTTGTTTTTTTAGAGCAACCTTAACCTTTCGCAAACTAATTATGTTTCCATTTTGCCTATCAAGGCTCTATCATACCTACACTTGTGTTCACTGTGATTGGATTGTTTTTTATGCGCAAAATAAGCAAAAAGTCTGCTATCAAATGGGGCATCATCGTCCTAGTTATCGTGGCATTATCTGCGTTGGCTTATGCTACTTTAAAACCAGAAGAAGAAAAACCTAGCTATCTAACAGCGACTGCAGAAATTGGTGATATTGAAAACAATGTCATGGCCTCAGGCAAAGTTAAAGCGCTGAATACCGTTG
>NZ_JBPYDC010001759.1:0-531 GCF_051847575.1 Psychrobacter sp. 1U2 | reverse complement strand
ACCTTTGCCATTATTTCGCATCCTGATGCGGGTAAGACTACTATGACCGAAAAGCTACTGTTATGGGGTCAAGCGATCCAAGTGGTTGGTGAAGTCAAAGGCCGCAAAACCGATCGTCATGCAACCTCTGATTGGATGAGTATGGAACAAGAGCGCGGTATCTCTATTACGACCTCAGTCATGCAGTTCCCTTATAAAGATCATATGGTCAATCTACTAGATACCCCCGGTCACGCTGATTTTAGTGAAGATACTTATCGTACCTTGACCGCCGTTGATAGCGCACTGATGATGGTCGATGGCGCAAAAGGGGTGGAGGAGCGTACCATCAAACTGATGGAAGTTTGCCGGATGCGTGATACACCAATCATCTCGTTCGTCAATAAGCTGGATCGTCAGATTCGCGAACCGCTTGAGCTGCTTAGTGAAATTGAGAGTGTACTAAAAATCAAATGCGTGCCTGTGACGTGGCCTATTGGTATGGGTCAAGATTTCGTTGGGGTATATCACTTAACCGAAAACAAGACCTAT
>NZ_JBPYDC010001758.1:0-531 GCF_051847575.1 Psychrobacter sp. 1U2 | reverse complement strand
CTCACGTGCTGACGCGAGGCGGTCTACTCTCTGCTGCACTGGTCGTCGGGTTACCCCGCCCAGCCGTTAGCTGGCACGCTGCCCTATGTAGCCCGGACTTTCCTCCCCTGCAAGTCTGTTAAACAGTATGCAGCGGCGATCGCCTAGTCTACCAAGGGCGCTAGTATAGCAAATCTAATCACAGACTAGGAATAAGTTTTACGCTTATTTGCACTTTTAAGACCAGATTAAGACTTTTTAAATAAAATTCGATGGTAAAACCCACGCTTTATCTACTGACGCTGTTTGGTTGTCAGGCAGTGTTGTATCGTTTAGATAAGGCAACTGTAACCAATATGTGGTTGGATAATACTGTTGTATGTGATTTTTTAAAAACTCAATTGTACTAGTAGCTATCTCGTTATCGGTATTAAGACTCGTATCATGTATGGGATTATAAACAATACTATGCACAGACAATCCACGCGCTTTTATCGCCTCTAGACTAAGCAGCGTATGATTGATACTGCCGAGGCGACCAGAAGTGACTAA
>NZ_JBPYDC010001757.1:0-531 GCF_051847575.1 Psychrobacter sp. 1U2 | reverse complement strand
AGTAGCACGCTACTTTAGCCGTACTCTTCTTATTTAGGATTAACTATATTACGATTTTAAACCCATCGCATAATTTGCCACCAACGGCTTAATGTTGGGCAGCTTGTCAAAAGCAATCAAAGCAACATTACGCGCCAGCTTTACTGCTGGATTGGGATGAGTAAAGCCATGAACGACCGCATCGCAAAAGCGAATAACGCGTTTTTGATCGCTTAGACGCGCTTTTTCATAGCGTTTAAGCAGCGTTGGGTCGCCGATATCTGCACCCTTAAGGACTTGTGCACTCATCATTTGCGCTAATACATGTGCATCACGCATACACAGATTAAAGCCTTGGCCGGCCACAGGATGCAAGGTATGAGCAGCATTGCCTATGATGACGCAGCGACCATCTGCTTGCTTATCTGCCAGTACGCGTGTCAGCGGATAAGCACCGCGGCGACCAGCAGCGACAAACTTGCCAGCACGCTCACCAAATGCTTGCTGTAAGGTCGCCAAAAAATGCGCGTCGTCTTCTAGGTATTTATCTTC
>NZ_JBPYDC010001756.1:0-531 GCF_051847575.1 Psychrobacter sp. 1U2 | reverse complement strand
AACTATATGAAAAAGCACCGTTATAGTGTAGTTTTTCCGCAGGCTACAACGGAGCAAGAGCAGGTGCAAATGCAGCCAGATACGGTACTTGGTGCGCTATCAGCAGGCTATGTACGCCGTGCAAAAGATAAGCTACCCAAGCAGGGCGATCGCTATCCATGGCGTGTGACGAACAATTACCTAAGTGACCGTATTATGCTCAAATACCGTAAAATAGAAGACAACTGGCTACATTTTACTCGCTAGATATTTATTGAGAATCGTTGACGAAATCTGCCACTTGTTTACTCAACATTTGCCATAAAGTCTCTTGCGCACTTTTGCTACCCCAAGCATTATGCGGGCTAAATATTACGCGTGGATGATCGCTCAAGCTCAATAGGGGGTCATCTGCTGTAATAGGTTCTTGTTCAAAGACATCCGTGGCATAACCAAGGATTTGTTGATTATGGATAGCATCTGCCAGGGCCTGGCTATCGACAATACCGCCGCGAGCGACATTCACCAGTAAAGGTTGTTTGCTCATTTTGG
>NZ_JBPYDC010001755.1:0-532 GCF_051847575.1 Psychrobacter sp. 1U2 | reverse complement strand
GCTCTTTTGAAGAAATGGGTGGTATAACCTACTTACTACTATGAGAATGTTAATTAACAAGGTTTAATAGGTATTCGGTGTGACATGTTAAACCAATAGATATCACATAAATAAAAAAAGACGCCAAATGAGAGCGTCTTTTTTTATTTACTGCTCATCTAAGATGAGGGAGCAATTACTATTCTAGTAAGTTTAAAATAGGTTCTGTGCCCAGCGTACAACATGCTGCCACATCCGGTTCACAAAGCCTGACTGTTCGATATCAGTGGTGGCTACAATAGGCACTGAGGCCACTGCCTTGCCATCAATGACTGCCAACATTTTACCAATCTGTTGACCTTTTTTGACAGGCGCTTCTATACTTTCAGGGATATCAACGACTGTAGTAATCTTATTTTTTTGTGTTTTACTGGTTAAGACTTGTAGAGTGTCACCTGTTGTCAGCTCTATCTCATCTGCCTCTCCAAACCATACTGGTAACTTACTGACAAACTGATTAGACGGTGCTTTTGTCACTGTAGTAAAATGACCA
>NZ_JBPYDC010001754.1:0-532 GCF_051847575.1 Psychrobacter sp. 1U2 | reverse complement strand
CCATATTATGGGTGAGCCAATGATTAGCTTACGAGTAATCGGAAGGATGATTGCTGATTTTAGCTTGTGGGTGCTTGCAAATGGTGCCAATCCATTCATTACTTACCGTGGTACAGTATCGTTGACGGCCTTTTGTTTAGGACTGGCGTTGTTGGCAGTAATTACTAGTATTATTTGTGGTTTAACCTTTAAAGCGATTTGGCGCTATAGAACAGTGACGAGCTGGCAAAAGCGTCAAAAAGAACCTTCAGATAAACCACCAAAGACGTAGTAGAACTCATCTGTATTAAGTGAGTTATACTTTTAAAAGTACTACCCTTCTTCTTGGTCTTTGTTTATAGCATCAACGACTTGATCAGTAAAACTGTTATCCATCACTAAAATCTCTATTACTTCTTTATTTTTAAGTAATGTATAACGCTTCCCTGTAGCGCTATCTTGAGCTTTTAGATCATAGTCAGCACCAGCAAGCGTAATAGCGTCAAAAGCAGGGGTCAGTAGCTCTATTTGAGTCTGTCGATCGATCGTCTCA
>NZ_JBPYDC010001753.1:0-532 GCF_051847575.1 Psychrobacter sp. 1U2 | reverse complement strand
GCTCGTCGCTTTCAGGCGCACTTGTCAGTATCTCCTTGCCTACTGACGTTTGCAGCTCATCGTAAAGGTAGCTGGCCGCCAGCACACTTGCCATCCATGTGCGAAAGTCCTTTGCGCTATACATCTTGCTTTCACAATCATTGTCGCAAGTGTGCATCCGTAAATAGTCATTAATATCTGCACTATCAACGACTTGCTTATCGCCATTGTCATCCAAATATTTGAAAATCTGATAACCGGGCAGCTCACTACATGCCTGTACAATGTCAATTAAACGCTCGTCCTGCAACTCAATATGGTGCTCTTTGGCACTTTTACCGACAAAATCAAATGCCAGCCCGTTGTCTGTTTCGCTCACGTGCTTACTGCGTAACGTACTGAGACCATAGCTTTTATTGAGTTTAGCATAGCGACTATTGCCAATACGAATCAAGGTCGTCTCAAGCAATTTGACAACTGCAGCCAATACATTTTCTCGTGACAATGGTTCAGCTTCTAAATCTTTTTCGACTTGTGCACGTAGGTTTGGTAG
>NZ_JBPYDC010001752.1:0-532 GCF_051847575.1 Psychrobacter sp. 1U2 | reverse complement strand
AAAGTGATTGCCCAGGGGATTCGTTGCGTTCGTAAATGCGGAGATGAGACTACTGAGGCGGATTGGAAGGCATTTTATCATTGTTACGTAATGACCTATGCCGTCCGCGGACAGCAGCCATATTTAAAAGAAGCGTTTTTTATGGCATTAGCAAAACAGATGCCTGAGTGTCTGTTGTTAGTACAAGCTTACGATACTAATGATGAGATTATTGCCAGTAGCTTGTTTTTATACGACAAACCCCATAGCGACAATGCGACTTTATATGGGCGCTATTGGGGTGCGCTTGGTGAGTATGATAGTTTGCATTTTGAGCTGTGCTATTATCAAGGCATTGAGTTTGCCATTGAGCAAGGTTTGACGCATTTTGATCCCGGTACTCAAGGTGAGCACAAACTCATAAGAGGGTTTATTCCAACTAAAACACACTCATTGCACCGTATTTATGATCCACGTTTTGTACCAGCGATTGCTGACTTTTGCGCAAAAGATCGACTACGAATGGCGCGATATCGCCCGCAAGCGCACGATG
>NZ_JBPYDC010001751.1:0-532 GCF_051847575.1 Psychrobacter sp. 1U2 | reverse complement strand
AAACCCCATTTTAGACCGCCAGCTAGCTGAGTTGTAGGTATTAAAGGTAGTACATTTGATCGATCTAATGCAATGTCTTGACGTATCTTATGATAAGTTGCATAACTAGATGTGTCGATAGGTATCAAAGTATTGGCTTGATCATTACCTCCGTCTAGTAGGACACAGACCAAGGCTTTATAATCTGGGCCTGCTGTTGCTGCTCTCGCTTTGTTAGCTGATAAGCCCATAGCCATAGGTGCAACAACACCAGCACCTGCTAAATAACTTAAACGCTGTAAAAAGGCTCTTCTTGATAACTCATTCACAATAACTTTCCTATAATCTTTATTACTTTATTGGGTACTAAACCATTGAACTGCGTTACTACTAATAAAAATAGCATTAACTATAATTTTTATTACCTGTGACATTTTGGACGATGACATTGGTTGAAGGATCAACTTTAAAGCTTGCAACTTTAATGTTAGTTTTAGTATTAATATTTCTAGCAATACAATCTTCGCCAAGGGTAATTAGCCAGCCAAAAGAT
>NZ_JBPYDC010001750.1:0-532 GCF_051847575.1 Psychrobacter sp. 1U2 | reverse complement strand
TAAATGCATTATTTGTTGTAGCAATATTATTAGAGGCGCTATTAGCTTATACCTGATCTACAAAGTTACTTATGCATCGCAGCTTTCATCATAACCACTGCTTGCTCTAAGCCTACGAATACAGCATCAGCGATCAAGGCATGTCCAATATTAAGCTCATAAATATCAACTATCTGAGCAATAGCATTTACATTGTCACGAGTCAAACCATGACCTGCGTTAACAAGTAACTCGCTGTCTAGATTTTTTGCAATGCTCACTGCCTGTTTGATACGCTCTAATTCGTCCTTTTGATCATTCGTATTTCCAGCCAGACCTAACTCAGCATAAGTACCAGTATGTAGCTCGATAGCATTAGCATGGCAGTCAACTGCTGCTGCAATCTGGTCCTCGTCCGGATCTATAAATAAAGAAACGTTAATTCCTTCTGCTTGTAAGTCTTTAATATAAGGTTTTAGATGACTGATCTGCCCTGCTACATCCAAACCACCTTCGGTCGTTAGCTCCGCACGTTTTTCAGGCACTAAGCAAA
>NZ_JBPYDC010001749.1:0-532 GCF_051847575.1 Psychrobacter sp. 1U2 | reverse complement strand
AAGGGCCATAAGACTCTCTATATTTTTATAAGTAACTGCCTATAAATTCGCTACAGTGACAAGCATTTGCTATCTCATATTTACTGTTTGTGTAATACTCGTTTTACAGCATATAAGTAGCAGCCAAGTTATAATACTGTCATTATTTAAAGTCAGTTAAATAACAGTTTGCAACGGGTTTTTAATAGTTCTTGTGTCATAAAAGCATATAGATTATGTTGTGTACGCTTTTATTTTAGAGTCATAGGCTCTATGTATGACTTATACATGCATCTATTGGTTAATTGGCCAAAGATGCTAGATTTTAATCATGGAGATAATCATGACCTACTCCATAAAACAGTTATTGAGTCGCAGGCGACGTTTATCAAGTCGGTTTGCCAAGCGATCCCGCAAACTTAGCAGCGGAGAGGTCAAGCTTGCACGTTCAGTCTTTGGTGACAGTATCGACCTTGATTCAGTCCAATTAAAGACAGCATGGTGGGTACTCAAAAATTATGCAGTCAGTCCCAACGGAAATATATACTTTCAC
>NZ_JBPYDC010001748.1:0-532 GCF_051847575.1 Psychrobacter sp. 1U2 | reverse complement strand
TCAAAAATAATAATAAAATCTTAATAAATTAGATATAAAGCACTATAAAAACTTAGTATAAGTTCATACTGGAAAACTTATAAGTAAGGAACTTATGTATACAGAACCATGAATACTACATTACAATTAGTACTGCTTTATACATGGAAGTACCTCTACACAAGGAAGAACACATGATAGGGATTGAATTTTATACCAATGGTCATATCGTTAGCGAAGCTGACAGTATGCGCCAAAAGCTCGGTGCATTAGCCAAGCAGTACTCTGCAACATCGGCTATTATCGTTACGGATGCTGGCATCACTCAGCTAGGCTATGTCGATATTGCTCAGCAATCGTTGCAAGAAGCTGGCATACAAGTAGTTGTCTTCGATGCCGTTGTAGCTGACCCGCCTGTTCAAGTCGTCAATGACGCTATCAAAATTGCTAGAGACAATAAGTGTGAGTTGGTTATTGGTTTAGGTGGTGGTAGCTCTATCGATACTGCAAAAATTGTCGCTTTATATCCAAACGACTTTGAGTCTGTTAATGA
>NZ_JBPYDC010001747.1:0-532 GCF_051847575.1 Psychrobacter sp. 1U2 | reverse complement strand
TCCATCAGTGCATTATCTAAGCAGTTGCCTTTTCTGCTCATACTTTGCTTAATACCATGCTGTTTAAGCGTCTTGTTAAACGGTTTCATTTGATAATGCCATCCTTGATCTGAATGCAGCATTAAACGGTTGTTCTGGTACGTATCTATCTTATCTAAAGCCTTATCTAGCATCTTGCTCACTAAGTCATAAGTCGGTCTCTTTGAGAGCGTATAGCTGATAATCTCATTGTTATAACAATCGAGTATCGGCGATAAATACAGCTTATGATCACCCACCTTAAACTCAGTAATATCGGTGAGCCAGCGTGTGTTCGGTTTATCTGCAGTAAACTGGCGCTTTAAATGGTTCTTTGCAATCTTACCTTGTTGTCCTTTATAAGAGCGGTACTTCTGACGTCTTATCTTGGCGCTAAGGGTCATGTTACGCATCAGCTTAGCGATGAGCTTGTGGTTGTAATGACTGCCTAACTGCTTTAGCGCTACCGTTATTCTGCGATAGCCGTACCTACCTTTGTGCTGATGATACAGCT
>NZ_JBPYDC010001746.1:0-533 GCF_051847575.1 Psychrobacter sp. 1U2 | reverse complement strand
CATGGCATGGCGCCGTATCAAGCACCCATCTGAAGTTGTTGAAGTTGGCCAAGACTTAAAAGTTAAAGTACTGAAGTTTGATCGTGAACGTAACCGCGTAAGCTTAGGTCTAAAACAACTTGGTACTGATCCTTGGGACAACGTGGGCGGCACTTACCCAGTCGGTAGTGTGGTTAAAGCACGTGTAACTAACTTGACAGATTATGGTTGCTTCGCTGAAATTTCTGAAGGTATCGAAGGTTTGGTACACGTATCAGAAATGGATCACACTAACAAAAATATCCATCCATCGAAAGTCGTTCAAGTAGGCGATGAGATTGATGTGATGATTCTTGATATTGATGAAGAACGTCGTCGTATCAGCTTAGGTATCAAGCAAACCCTAGCAAACCCATGGGATGAGTTTGATAAAAAGCACGAGCGCGGTGATAAAATCACTGGTACGATCAAATCAATCACTGACTTTGGTATCTTTATCGGTCTAGACGGTGGTATTGATGGTCTTGTTCACTTGTCTGATATCTCTTGGAATG
>NZ_JBPYDC010001745.1:0-533 GCF_051847575.1 Psychrobacter sp. 1U2 | reverse complement strand
GAGTTTTCTAAAATGCCGTGGGAGTATGCAGACTCAGCGGCGTCAGATGGACGCATCGCAACTGGTAAACGTAAATTTGCAGAGCAACGCTCGTATTTATCAAGTTTAGAATCCCGATATGGTGTTAATGCAGAGATTATTGCTGCGATCTGGGGTATGGAGTCCTCGTTTGGTGCAGTCACTGGCAACAGCTATTTACCAAGTGCACTTGCAAGCCTTGCCTATGATGGACGCCGTCAAGAATTCGCTGAGACTCAATTACTGTCACTTATGCAGCTATTACAGCGTGGCGATGTATCTTGGTCTCAACTTGAAGGCTCTTGGGCAGGAGGTATGGGACAGACGCAGTTCATCCCTGATACTTGGGTAAAACATGGTGTCGATGGCGACAGTAACGGTCATCGCAATCCATGGTCAACGGCCGACGCGCTGGCATCAACCGCCAACTACCTGAGCAACTCAGGCTGGGTACGCGGTCTGGCACCATTCTACGAAGTCACCTTGCCAGCATCTTTTGATTACTCTACGGTCAG
>NZ_JBPYDC010001744.1:0-533 GCF_051847575.1 Psychrobacter sp. 1U2 | reverse complement strand
ATTAAAGACGTGCTACGTCATCCAACCGTTGCCAGTAAATCGTTCCTAATCAGCATTGGTGACCGTTCTATCACGGGTATGGTGGTGCGTGATCAGTATGTGGGTCGCTATCAGGTGCCAGTCGCTGACTGTGCGGTGACTGCATCAGGATTGGTTGCGTTAGATAGTCAACCTATGACTGGGGAGGCAATGAGCGTTGGCGAGCGTACGCCAGTCGCCTTGATTAGCCCTAAAGCCTCTGCACGCTTAGCGGTCGGTGAGGCGATTACTAATATCGCCGGTGCGCGTATTGCGCAGCTGTCTGATATCACCATGTCAGCGAACTGGATGGCCGCTTGCGGTGATGACGCGGAAGATGCGGCATTATTCGACGCGGTACATACTGTCGGTGAAGAGCTATGCCCAGCACTCGGTATTGCTATCCCAGTTGGTAAAGACTTGCTATCGATGCGTGCCAACTGGAGTGACGAAGACGCTGACAATCAAAGCCAAGACAAATCAGTCGTCTCGCCAATGAGCCTTGTGATTACCGC
>NZ_JBPYDC010001743.1:0-533 GCF_051847575.1 Psychrobacter sp. 1U2 | reverse complement strand
TAGAGTATAGCTCAACGATCAAGCTTTCGTTGATTTCAGCAGGTAGATCAATGCGATCAGGTGCTTGTTTAAAAGTACCTTGTAATTTGCTGTGATCAACATCTAGCCATTCTGGAATGCCACGTTGTGTCGCTAACTCGATAGCGTTTTTGATACGCAACTGTTCGCGAGACTTCTCTTGGATAGCGATGACATCACCATCTTGAAGCTGAATTGACGGAATGTTCACACGAACAAACTCATCACGACCAGCTTTTTTTACCATAACAGTACGGTGACTGACTAGCTGACGTGCTTCAGCGCGAGTTGAGCCAAAGCCCATGCGATATACTACGTTGTCTAAACGACTTTCTAGCATAGCTAGTAGGTTTTCACCAGTAGCACCACGCTTACGTGCAGCTTCTTTGTAGTAATTAGCAAACTGGCGCTCTAATACACCATAAATACGTTTAACTTTCTGCTTTTCGCGCAGCTGTAAAGCATATTCTGAAGTCTTATTACGGCTTACACCGTGTTGACCTGGTGGACGTCCA
>NZ_JBPYDC010001742.1:0-534 GCF_051847575.1 Psychrobacter sp. 1U2 | reverse complement strand
ATTGATGCGTGCTTGACTGAGCAGATAACCATTGGCATATTTTTCAATAGAGGGACAGCTCATAGTAAAGTCAACACTTGGATATATCAGTACTTGAGCGCTGATATCATTTATTATGCCTGACTTTATTATTCTAGGGTCACGTAGCAGATTGGTGACTAATGCTCCACCATGACTGTCTCCAGCTACTACTAATTTGTTTGTGCTAATGTGATGGTGGGCAAGTAGTGCAGGTAATCTAAGCAAAGCCGTGCAAGCATCGTTTTGGCCGCAGGGGTAGGGGTTTTCTGGTGCAAGGCGGTATTCTGGTGCAACAATAATGTGCCCTGTATGTTTCGCTAAACGACATAAAATTTGATGATAAACAGAGACGCTACCTGCTGTACCACCGCCACCATGAAAGTACAGCATCACGGGTAGTGGTGTCTGCTCAGTCTGAACTATTGAAGCGTCAGGCAAGCTAGGATAAAAGAGGCGCACCGGTACATGATAAGCAGACACGTCGTAAGCATCTTTAGTTAACACATCACATTC
>NZ_JBPYDC010001741.1:0-534 GCF_051847575.1 Psychrobacter sp. 1U2 | reverse complement strand
ATAACGTCAACTTCCCAATGCCGCATGGTACTGATGAGGACGGCTTTTTTGAGTATGTCGATAAATCCATCGATACTATAAAAACCTTTGATCCTGATGTCATCGTCCACGTCTTAGGGTTTGATGTCTACAAAGATGATCCAGAAGCGAGATGTAAGGTCAGTACAGAGGGCTTTAAGATATTGGCGCAAAAGATGAAAGCGTTAAACAAACCTTTGATTGTACTGGTAGAGGGTGGCTACTATATCCAAAAGCTCAACCATAATTTACAGGCGTTTTTATCTGGGTTAGTAGGAGAAGATAGCTAATCATTTGTCTGATTATTTGACTGACTGTTTGACTGGTTATCTGATAAAGATGGCTTTATTAAAACCCGACTTAAAATATAAAGGACACGGTAACAGTTATCGTGTCTTGTTCCATATTGTCGTATATTTGTCCATTGGTCGCCTAAAACTTAATAAATCTTTTGGCATATAAATGCCAAGTATTCTTTATAACGCTTATCCAACCTGTCAATTTACGCTATAATCA
>NZ_JBPYDC010001740.1:0-534 GCF_051847575.1 Psychrobacter sp. 1U2 | reverse complement strand
GGATACTGTGGTTTTTTCCGCCATTATTATTGATCTTTTTGATTACCGGCTGGTTTTGGCAGAGTAAACGCCGACAGCTGGCCGCTCGGGGCGATACGAATAAGATGATTGATACCCCTGCTACAGCTTTGACACCTGCAGAAAAAGCTGAGCTAGATCGTCTTTTATCACGTTCGCATAGTACCGATCATGATGTCACAAGCACAGAGGACAAAAAATGACCCTATTTTCTACTGCTGGCTTATTTATTGCCCTAAGTTTACTCGTTGCCTTAATCCTTGCTGTCATCATCATCACGCCATGGCTACGTGCAACTCGCCTAAAAAACAATCCTGTAGACAACCAACTGTTAGACATCAACGTAACCGTGTTTCGTGAACGTTTGGCAGAGCTTAAAGCTGATAAAGACAGCGGCACTATTGATGATAACCATTACCAAAATCAAAAGCTTGAGCTTGAACGCCAGCTATTAGATGCGCAACGTCAAGTAGCACCGATGATAAACCCTGGTGTCAAAAGCCGTTTAATAATTAT
>NZ_JBPYDC010001739.1:0-534 GCF_051847575.1 Psychrobacter sp. 1U2 | reverse complement strand
AGTATTAAAGATCCATTCGAGCAGATCAAGCTATGTGTGTTTGATATGGCAGGTACCACCGTAAATGAAGAAAATTTAGTCTACAAAACCGTACGCGATGCGATCAATCAAGCGCTTAGTTCTGACGATAAAAAGGTGGGTTTAGATCCTTGCTTAGCGTTTGGCGCTGGCAAGGAAAAACGCCAAGCGATCAACGACATACTAAATGAATTGAATATCACAGATGATGAGGTTGAATCACTTACCGATACCGCATTTACGATATTCAAAACCCGATTGACAAAGGCTTATACAGCAGAGACTTTGGCGCCCTTCGAGGGGATGCTGGAGCTGTTTGATCAGCTAAAAGCAACGGGTAGAAAGGTAGTCTTAAACACCGGCTACGATGCAACGACCGCCAATAACATATTGACTATCTTGGGTTGGTCGGTGGGCCGCGAGATTGATGCGCTGATTACAGCCGACGATGTCACTAATGGTCGTCCTGCACCAGATATGATTACGTTAGCGATGGACAAGTTCGGGGTAAAAGAC
>NZ_JBPYDC010001738.1:0-534 GCF_051847575.1 Psychrobacter sp. 1U2 | reverse complement strand
CCTCGCTTTAGTTACAACATTTTTGATCCTGAACAACGAAAATTCACGCCATTAGATAATACAGACCTACCCACACAATCTCTATCAGATCCTGACCTAGAACTGATCGATTTATTTGGTAATGGATTACCAGACCTATTAGAAACGAAAGGTGTAATCCGTTATTGGCGTAACCTTGGTAATGGTAAGTTTGATATACCACGCATAATGAAAGAAGCGCCAACAGGGCTTGAGCTTTCTTCTACTGGTGTACAATTATTAGATGCTAATGGTGATGGCAGGCCTGATTTGATGGTCAGTAATGCGCAAATGAATGGTTATTTCTCCAGTGAAGCGGGTGCACTATGGGATCGCCATTCGTTTCAACCCTATCGCACAGCGCCTTCTTTTAGCTTACAAGATACACAAGTCAAACTGATTGACCTAGATGGTGATGGCATCACTGACGCACTGCGAAGCGGCAGTCGTTTTGAGCTGTTCTATAATGACCCAGACAATGGCTGGACTAAAACCCAACAAGTTTCGCGCGAAGCA
>NZ_JBPYDC010001737.1:0-534 GCF_051847575.1 Psychrobacter sp. 1U2 | reverse complement strand
AGGAGTATGGCATCGAGTCAATGATGCTAACAGGAGATCCAAGTCCGCAAGCGCTCGTAATGGCTAAAGATTTGGGAATGCAGTCTGCTTACAACGGTTTATCGCCAACCGATAAGGTTAACCACTTACAAAAACTGCAAGTTGAAGGCGCAGTCGTCCTAATGGTCGGCGATGGTATCAATGATGCCCCTGTGTTGGCAGCAGCAGACGTGTCGACCTCGATTGCTGGGGCCGCAGATTTGGCACAGGTATCTAGTGACAGTATCATATTGAACGGTCAAATCGATGCAATTACTGCCGCCAAACGTATCGCTGATAAAACCGAACGTATTATTAAACAAAACTTTCGCTGGGCTCTCGCTTATAACGGTATTGTGTTAATACCAGCGGCCCTAGGCTATGTTCCGCCTTGGCTTGCTGCTATTGGCATGTCGCTAAGCTCATTATTGGTGGTATTAAATGCGCTGCGTTTAAAACGAGCTTAACCTATATTTTCATCTGGCAACTGCTATCATCTAGTGACTTCAGGCTTAT
>NZ_JBPYDC010001736.1:0-534 GCF_051847575.1 Psychrobacter sp. 1U2 | reverse complement strand
ATTATGGCAGGCGTACTATGGTGGATTGCACGTTCAATGACATGGCGTATCAATCACATGAGTCAGCAGATGAGTCAACTTGGTGACGGTGACTTTACTGTACGTGTCAATAGTCGTGGTAATGATGAAATTGCTTTTCTTGCTCGTGGATTCAACCAAGCAGCGCAAAAAATCGAACACCTAATTGATGCCAATAATTTGTTGTTGGCCCATGCATCACATGAGCTACGCACACCCATTACCCGTATTCGTCTGCAGATAGAGATGATGGATATGTTGGCAGGTTCGATGCCAAGCGATACAAAGGCAAAGTTTGATAAACGTGCCCAAGCGATCAATCGTGATTTATCAGGGCTTAACGATTTGGTGGAAAGTATCTTGTTAGTGAGTCGACTTGATGCAGGTCATGCGATGCAGCAGGTTGAACGTGTGGACTTATATGACTTAGTGAATCAAGAGCGTCAGCATTATCCAGAAGCAACATTGATTGGCGAACATATTGTAATCGATGGCCAACCGCCGATGTTGACTCAT
>NZ_JBPYDC010001735.1:0-534 GCF_051847575.1 Psychrobacter sp. 1U2 | reverse complement strand
CACACGGCGCTTACGACCACCAGATAAAGAGGATAAATCATCTTCAGGATCAAGCCCCATCGTTGTAATTAACCGTCTTGCTTCGCGCTCTAGATCCCAGCCATGCACAGCGTCGATATCATGTTGCAACGTTGCCATACGCTCGCACGCATCCATATCGCCATTTGCGCATAGGTCAGTTTGCTGATTGTATTTAATCAGTAAATCAGCGGTATGGCGGCTACCACCCATGACGATGTCGAGTATTTTACCACTGGTTTCAGGTACATCTTGCTCAAGCATCGCTACGCTTGCACTACCATTGATGATGATTTCACCACTATCAGGCTGTAAAGAGCCGTTGATGAGTTTGAATAAAGTAGATTTACCTTCACCATTGCGGCCGATCAAACAGACGCGCTCACCTTCATTAATGCTAAAATCAATACCATCGAGGACAGGGGCGACGCCAAAGGCGAGATGAATATTTTTTAAATGTATCAGTGCCATAAATTATCTTAAGCTTATATATAGTGATAAAAACAATGAGTGGAC
>NZ_JBPYDC010001734.1:0-535 GCF_051847575.1 Psychrobacter sp. 1U2 | reverse complement strand
AAGTTGGCACAACGAAAAAACCCACCCCGAAGGATGAGTCCTTTAACATTATATAGTTATGATGTTTAGCTATCACTTGGACGATTTTACAATACAGACTACTTAGATAAAAGCCACTAGAACAGATGTTCCAAACCGCCACCAACGGCGAAGACCTTAATATCTGCGACAGAGTTGGTAGGATCTAAAGGACTGGTATAATCGGCTGAGTTTTGACCAACATAAGCGTGAGCGATCACATTATCTTTCAACTCGTATTCACCGCCCAATACAATCTGATCCGAATTATTATTGTCGATACCGTTTAGATTGTCTGTTTTGTTATATTGAAGATAGACAGAAGCTGGATGAGCAAAGTTCTCTAATGCCATTTTGCCACTAACTATCAGGCCTTTTTCTTTATGAGAGCCTGCAAAGTCATAGTCAGCTTGCTGATATACTGCCCCTAAGGTTAAGGGAGTTGACATATCTATATATTCATCTAAATCGACGGTTACTGTACCGCGAAAGGCATCACCGCCATAATTTATAAGAC
>NZ_JBPYDC010001733.1:0-535 GCF_051847575.1 Psychrobacter sp. 1U2 | reverse complement strand
TAGTAAATAGTGCGGGACTGAGGCAAAGACATGAGTAGCTTAAGTGATAGAGAACTGGTATGGATGGCGTTGTCAGACTTGTTCGTCGACCATCGTATCAATCATGAGCACATAGCCAATCAAGTGGCTCATTTGACCATCAGCGAAGTAGAACAAATCTTATTTCATGAAGTCGCCCCTGTTTGTATGAGCAATTTACTGATGCCCACACCGACTGTCTGCGAGAAATTTAGTGAGAATTACGTCCTCTCTAGCATGCAGCAGCATTTGGCTAAAATGCAGTCCAATGGGTTTTATCGTCGTAAGGTCTTATTAAAGGCAAAGTTTTACAAGGTTTTTTTGAAGCAAGATTGGTTAAAGCTAATGGCCAGAATGCGCCGAGCACAAAAAAAGCAAGCAAACGAGTTACAAAATTTTGACTTTTAAAGTTAAGGCTTATTCTTTAGTTTCAACCACTCCAATCATCACACCCATCTCTTTTTTATCGTGCTTATCAATACTGGGCGCATATAATGCTGAAGCAACACCGCCATCT
>NZ_JBPYDC010001732.1:0-535 GCF_051847575.1 Psychrobacter sp. 1U2 | reverse complement strand
AAGAAAAATGCGACTTCGCTGTCAATGAGCTAGGCTTTGATGTCTGTATTGACCATAAAGCGGACGACTTCGCTGAGCAATTAAAAGCTGCTTGCCCAAATGGTATCGATATCTATTACGAAAATGTCGGCGGTAAAGTATTTGACGCGGTCATGCCATTACTAAACGCTCATGCACGTATCCCAGTATGTGGTCTGGTCTCACAATACAACGCGACTGAACTACCTGATGGCAAGGATCGTTTGAGTGTATTAATGGGCAATGTGTTGAGCCGTCGTCTCACTATTAAAGGCTTTATCATCTTTGAAGAGTATGGCGATCACTTCCCAGAGTTCCTCAAAACCATGAGCAAATGGGTAGAGTCAGGTGATGTTAAAACCAAAGAATCCATCGCTGAAGGCTTAGACGATGCACCAAATGCCTTTGTTCGTATGCTAAATGGCGATAACTTCGGTAAAACAGTAGTCAAAGTAGCTGACGTTAAATAATCAAGATTTGTTAACGAAATTTAAGTCAGTGGTAAATAACGACTTAA
>NZ_JBPYDC010001731.1:0-535 GCF_051847575.1 Psychrobacter sp. 1U2 | reverse complement strand
CGCAGACTGCGATCCGGCGTTACCACCACTATCTACCAGTAATGGCAAGAAAAACACCAATACCAGATTGGCTGCAATGACCTCTTCAAAATTTGAGATGCTTAATCCTGATAGTAAGTTCCCAAATACTAAAAACACCAACCAAAACACGCGCTTACGATATAGCACCCGAATGCTAACATCTTTGAGCTTGCCTACCATAGTTGAGATGCCGCCTGACTTATGAAAGTCATCAGTGGCTTCATCACTTGCAACGTCCATTGCATCATCATGGGTAACAATGCCTACCAAAGCACCACTATTATCGATGATTGGCAGGGCAATCAAGTCATATCGTGCAATGGTTTTAGCCACTACTTCTTGATCGTCATCGACATGACAGGACACCACAGTACTCATCATCATGTCTGCAATAGCCTGATTAGGCGACGCTAAAATCAATACTCGTAATGACACTACCCCCATTAACCTACGTTCGTCGTCAATTACGTAGGTGTGGTAGATGGTCTCAGCATCCGGTGCTTCCAAACGTAGA
>NZ_JBPYDC010001730.1:0-535 GCF_051847575.1 Psychrobacter sp. 1U2 | reverse complement strand
ATGCTCATCAAACTCAGCTTCATCGATCACAATACCACGCTCTCGAGTGATATCAGCGGTTAAGTCAAGCGGGAATCCATAAGTATCATAAAGTTTAAAAGCAGCTTCACCAGAGAGGGTATCGCCGTCTTGTAAGTCGGTAAGCTCGCTGGCAAGCAAACGTAAACCTTGTGCCAGTGTCTTGGCAAATTGAGTTTCTTCTTTTTTGATGGCATTTTCAATCGTACTCTGCTTATCTTTTAGTTCAGGATAAGCTGCTCCCATTTCAGCCACAAGCGGTGCAACCATCTTAAAGAAAAACTCATTTTCTGCACCAAGCTTATTGCCATGGCGTACAGCGCGGCGAATGACACGGCGTAACACATATCCGCGACCTTCATTGCTTGGCAGGACACCATCAGCAATCAAAAAGGCAACCGCACGAATGTGATCAGCAATCACTTTAAGCGATGACTGCTGCTCATTTTGGATATCTAAAATGTCAGCAGCGGCATCCATTAAGTGTACGAATAAATCAATCTCGTAGTTGCCATGG
>NZ_JBPYDC010001729.1:0-535 GCF_051847575.1 Psychrobacter sp. 1U2 | reverse complement strand
CATATAAATTTGCTATATTATACTTATAATATATACAGCGACTCTTCCAACTTCATTAGCTATTTCATATAGCATATATAGTCGTGTTGCATCACATTTCGTTTACGCTAAGGATAGCCATTATGAGCGAGCAAGCTACCAATATAGATTCTAACCAAGCCTTTAATAATACCGATATCTCTGTGCAAGATTCTACTTTTGCTGATATTTATAGTGACTCGATCAATGATCGAGAGCAGTTTTGGGCAGAGCAAGCAAAGCGTATCTACTGGCATAAAGAGCCTGAGCAAATTCTTGATGACAGTAATCTACCGTTTGCTAAGTGGTATGTCGGCGGCGAGACCAATCTTTGCTATAACTGCGTAGATCGTCATATCCCCGAACGAGCCGAGCAAGATGCTTTCATTTGGCTCTCATCCGAGATCAATCAAGAATTGATAGAGACTTATCCAGCAGTCGTTGATGCCTTTAAGGACTTAGGAAATAACGTTGAGTTTTATACGGACTATACCAAGCGTCGCTTAACCTATAATGA
>NZ_JBPYDC010001728.1:0-535 GCF_051847575.1 Psychrobacter sp. 1U2 | reverse complement strand
AACTTCATTGTACTTATTGCGCACAAAACCGGTTTCTAATCGAATATTGCTAAGTAAAAATCCTTCATCGTCGGTCTTATTCTTAGGGCTGTCACTCTCTATATTTTGCTCAGTCAGCTTCATAGAGCTTCTCCACTATTTTTGGATAGATAATCTGTAACTTTACGGACGATACTATCTAGCAGAATGTATGCATCATCATTAGCTGCTGTAAGTTTGTGATTATTGATACTTCAGCTAACCATGCTACCATAAAGTTAACTTGGTCAAATACTGTATATATTGTAAGCAGTAGACTGGTAATACATAGACCACATTATTCAATATGACTCTCTCGTTAGAAAAAACTATGAACAAAACAGCTAGGTTCAGGTAGTCTTATTAATCCATGCTGTACGGAGCACTTATTATGTCATCGGCGATGTCATTTACTACAATCAATAACCAAAGCCATCAGCCCACAGCTGAACAGATCCAAGTTTTAAGTATTGCTAGTGCTTTTGCATATCAGATTTGGGAGAGCCGAACGACTTCT
>NZ_JBPYDC010001727.1:0-535 GCF_051847575.1 Psychrobacter sp. 1U2 | reverse complement strand
GGCTATTGCCTCGTTATTCACCAGCAATTGGTTACTTCTGGTAGCGATTACCATCTGTATGCTCATGATTTTGGCACGTGGTTTTTGGGTACAACATAAAGTGACAGGAGAGAACGATGAATAGTAGCTATTTGATTGCAGCCACTTTCGCGATGGCTGGAGTTACCTTTATTACTCGTGCTATTCCAGCATTAATACCAAAAAAGCTTCTTGATACGCCTTGGCTACATCGACTCAATGAGAGCTTACCGCTATCTGTCATGGTCTTATTGATTTTGACCAGTCTCTCCTATCAAGACTTGTCTGCCAGCACTGGGCTAAATAGCGCTGAGGTGCAACTATTACTTGCTCAAATTGGCGCATTGTTATTAGTGCTAATTATCTATCATATTAGCCGTCAGTTATTAATAAGCATGGTCGTGGGTATTGCAGCAATTAACGGCCTACTTTGGATGTTAACCAACGTTTTGGGTTAATCGTATTCATAAGTTGATAGATTATCCCTTAATACTTAGTAAACAAAAATAATAAAAAA
>NZ_JBPYDC010001726.1:0-535 GCF_051847575.1 Psychrobacter sp. 1U2 | reverse complement strand
CGATCACTCAACGTACCCAATACCAACTCTGGATTGATAATGTCTACGTTATGCGGTAGTGCGATGTCTGCAGCAGTAATAGTGCCTGGACCTTGTTTATCCAAGGTCAAGAATACTTCATTTTGGTCATGAAGCGTAATTGCTAAGCCTTTCAAGTTCAAAAGCAGATCAAGCACGTCTTCTTGTAGTCCTTCAAGGGTTGAGTATTCATGGTCAACACCATCAATCTCAGCTTCAATGACTGCAGCGCCAGGTAATGAAGATAATAAGATGCGACGTAGAGCATTACCTAGAGTATGCCCAAAGCCACGTTCTAACGGTTCGAGCGTGACTTTCGCAATCGTTTCATTAACCGTATCCACATTAATGGCATTCGGCGTTAGAAACTCAGTTGCATTTAGCATCATGATGTCACCTCGATTTATTAAACTGGTTTAATTAACGTTGACTACTCAACATCATTATTATGATGCTGAGCGTTACGTCATTTACTTAGAGTATAGCTCAACGATCAAGCTTTCGTTGATTTCAGCAG
>NZ_JBPYDC010001725.1:0-536 GCF_051847575.1 Psychrobacter sp. 1U2 | reverse complement strand
AATACCGCCGACTGCTGCTAACACACAAATCGGTAAAAACACCAATATGATCAACTGACCATAGGCGCTACTGGTATCAAAGCGTTTTTTGTATGCCATGTTAAAACTTATCCCTACAGGTTTCTGTGCTATCTATCAATAACCACTATAAATGATTTTATCCAGCCATCAATATGTTAAATACTTTCATTATTTTAGCAGCATTTAGAAGTGTCGGTATCATCTTGGCCATTCATATCAACTTATCATAAATATCAACAATTATTTTATACTGTCATGACTATTCGCTGTCCTCATACTTAGATACCCAACAGACCCTAGTTGACTGACTTTTTAATCTTATTCATTTACCAAAATATCTTGATGCTATCAGCGTAGCTAAAAACAAAATGATATAATGATGCCATTTTCAATTTGTCATAACTTTCGGTTATAGTCGATACCAAATAAAATGGTTACACGACATTATGAGATGTGACCAGTACAAAATTGACTAGAACAAAGATTAGAACTGTATTTACAATACTATTATTCCA
>NZ_JBPYDC010001724.1:0-536 GCF_051847575.1 Psychrobacter sp. 1U2 | reverse complement strand
AAAACTGAAGTTAGCATCTGGTGTATCGCACCAAAAGGCGAAAGCGATGAGTCACGTGCACGCCGTATCCGTCAGTATGAAGATTTCTTTAACGTTACTGGTATGGCAACCCCTGATGACTTAGAAGAGTTCCGCTCATGCCAAGAAGGTTATAACGGTATCAAGCTTGAATGGAATGATATGTGCCGAGGCTCCGAGCACTGGATTCAAGGTGCAGATGAAGGCGCTGCCGCTATTGACCTCAAACCTTTAATGAGTGGTGTTAAGACTGAAGATGAAGGACTATATACCGTCCAACATCGCTACTGGCATGAAGAGATGAAAAAAGCTCTAGAGCAAGAGCAGCAGCTACACGGTGCTAATAGCGACTAATACATTTTTTATTATTACTCTGCTATTTATTGTAGAACTGACAAAAAATAAGGATATCAATCATGAAAAATGCAACGGTTAACATTGAAGACATTAGACAGTTTCTATACCGTGAAGCGCGTTTATTGGATGAGAAAAAATGGGAAGAATGGCTCACTTATTAC
>NZ_JBPYDC010001723.1:0-536 GCF_051847575.1 Psychrobacter sp. 1U2 | reverse complement strand
ATTTATAAGCAAAACAATCATTTATCGTCTTAATAGGCGAATTAACCAAGCGTATTATCAGCTTTAGTGTCCGTAACCAATTGCGTTACTAACTCACTAAAGTAATCGCCACGAGCGGCGTAACCACTAAACTGATCAAAGCTTGCACATGCAGGTGATAATAACACTGCTTGTACTTGCGACAAACTGCTACTAGTCACGTGCTGAATAGCAGTAAAAGCATTTTTTAGTGTCTGACATTGCTTAAGTAGCACATCACTACTTAGCTTGGCTACACGTAAATGCTGCTCAATTTGCTGGCTATCTTCCCCAATCAATAAAACCTGACTGACATATTGATTAATAAAGGGTGCCAATTCACCAAACTGTTGACCTTTGCCTTGACCTCCTAAGATCAAAAGTAGCTTACCATCTTTGGCCGCATACACTGCACCCAAACCTTTGATAGCAGCGATGGTCGAGCCAATATTGGTACCCTTAGAGTCGTTAAAGTAATCAATCCCTCTAACCGTTTCGATATACTGACAACGATGATC
>NZ_JBPYDC010001722.1:0-536 GCF_051847575.1 Psychrobacter sp. 1U2 | reverse complement strand
AGAACTGCCAATTCTTCTAACACATGATCTGGCGGGAACCGCACCCAATAACGTCCCTCTTCATCACGACCAAGGGCGAGCGATACATGACGATTACCTAAGTGATAGCCAAGTCGTCCCAATGCCAAACCGCTCTCAACATAAGCGGTAGTAACTGGTTCATCAGCGGCAAACACTTGGACGATCTCACCGCTGCTCGCTTGTAGTAAATTACCATGACGCAGTACCGGACCACGATCAAGGAACAAGCCAACATCGAGGCCACTATCAGTCACTGCTTTTAAGCGGCCACGTATGCGCAGCTCATAAGGTAGCGTTAGGGTGTCGTGTACATCGGCCTGAGTGCTGCCGTCGATTCTTTTTATTAATTCAAGCATATTGATATCCTTACAAGTGCTCTAAAACAAATGATAGCGTTGGGCTAATGGCAATTCTGACAGGGGCTCACACGTTAATAACTCGCCATCTGCGCGAACTTCATAAGTTTGTGGGTCTACTGTCAGCTCTGGGCAGGCATCATTGAGCTTCATATCGCT
>NZ_JBPYDC010001721.1:0-536 GCF_051847575.1 Psychrobacter sp. 1U2 | reverse complement strand
CACTCAAGCGCTAGTGGTGCTTCAGCATCTATTATTCAACATCGGTGGCGAGCTTGCTATGCCAGAATATGAAGGTGTTAATCCTGCTCATATAGACTGGTTAGAACAACAAATCGATGCGATGAATACTAGCCTGCCGCCGCTAAAGGACTTTATCCTGCCTACAGGTTCATTATTGGTCAGTCAATTGCATGTAGCACGTAGTGTGTGTCGCCGTGCTGAGCGCCAAGCTGTGCTATTACAGCAAGAGCATCCACAAGCCATTCGCAGTACTGCGCTTAGCTTTATCAATCGTTTATCTGATTGGTTGTTTGTCGCTGCACGTTTTTGCACGGATCCAAGGCAGATCTCTGAGGTACTGTGGGACAGTCAAGTCTTAGAGAACGTTGTCATCGATCATAAAAACATCCGTCAACCTGATGATCAATGAACGTATATTATATGCAAAACGCCTACAACTTATGCTAGTTGCAGGCGCTATTTAGATTTAGAGCAAGGAATCTAGCAGTTAATAGGTTGCGCTTTCATCTTCCACA
>NZ_JBPYDC010001720.1:0-536 GCF_051847575.1 Psychrobacter sp. 1U2 | reverse complement strand
CGCCAGTTAAATCAAAGCGCGGTATTGACTTACGCCTTTATAATATCAATGGGGCTGCTGCGGCACAAAACGGTCTATTTCGTTTGCCATACCAGTCATGACAAATTCCATCTCAAAGACACGTGCTTCAGCCAAAGCGAACGACTCAGGATTATCACCAGTTAATAACCCAGCAAGGTAGGCAATGATAGACATATGACAAACCACCACCAAACACTCGGCTTCAATCTTTGCAATATCTGCTAATGCCATATGGGCATCATCGGACGGTGTAATATTGTCTTGTACTATAGACGGCACTGCAGTAGCACGCGATTGTAGCGCAGCCAATGTTTGCTGCGCGCGTTTATAAGGGCTTACTACAAAATGGTCTGGCGCATAATGCTCAATAATATATTCAGCCGTTTGTGCTGCTTGCTGTTGACCATACTCAGTCAATTGCCGTGCGCTATCTGGACGAGTCTCATCTTCTGCTTGTCCATGACGCATTAATATAATCTTCATAATATCCCTTTATTACCGCTTATTACATAACT
>NZ_JBPYDC010001719.1:0-536 GCF_051847575.1 Psychrobacter sp. 1U2 | reverse complement strand
TAAAAAACAGTTCTAAAATGGTTGAATTGTCATAATAAGTCATAATAAATAAGAAGCAATGTTATCTAAACGACATGACCAAAACCATGTTATTAAAAAAGTTAATATTCATTATAAATAATCTATGACTATCTTGCATGATATCAGTACCATTTTGCACGATTTTACGTGATGAAAATGTTAAACTGAATAACTTGTTGCATTATAAACGCTGCTGGATCATAAAGCTGCTAAATCGTTAATAATGCCTTTAAATTTATTTATAAAAATAAAATTATCTTTAATGGGTATTATCGAATGGGTTTATTAGCACAATATAGTCGATACTAAATAAAAAATGAGATCATCTTTAATTGATAGAAATTTAGTCAGTCGGCTGTTAAAAATTATGACATCGTAAAGTATATGACACCATAAAGTAATAGGAGCAGGTATTTTGGCCACGCGCATTGAAAATAAAGGTTTATCAAAAAGTAGCCGTGCTTGGATGAAAGAACATATTGATGATCATTATGTAAAAAGAGCGCAAAAAGATG
>NZ_JBPYDC010001718.1:0-536 GCF_051847575.1 Psychrobacter sp. 1U2 | reverse complement strand
AAATTGATAAATAGTGAAATGCAAATGACACTATACATCAAATGCCCAGCCTGTCTAAGTGACAATATAAAGAAAAATGGTTTCAAAAGCTATACCCAATAAAATTATCCTCAATCCATTAATCTCAACCCTGTTCCACCAACTTCCCAGTATTCATCAGCTTTGCAACGATCTGGTACAGGGGTATATGGTCTACTACTTGAAAAATATTTTCCGAAATCTCTTATAGTCTCACGACCACTCATTTCTACATAATCACCATCACGATAAGTCTTGTTGTTGACTTCTATCGCTTGTCCATCTTCAATAAACTTTGATCCTTCAGGGAAGATAGGCATACTTGCAAAATCATCTTCAGCTGTAGACGCAGGATAACGGTCTTTAGGGTAGGTCAGAGTAACACAGCCGTTTCTGATAGTTAGTCTACCTTCATTACATGCTTCATATTCTGTAACAATGTCGCTTCTAGCATTACCGTTTTTATCTATCATGTAGACTTTTCCGTAGTTCGGTAACGGAAAATCTGAATCTCTGCT
>NZ_JBPYDC010001717.1:0-536 GCF_051847575.1 Psychrobacter sp. 1U2 | reverse complement strand
TGCCATGGAATTACCCATTATATTTGGCGATAGGGCCGATGATTGATGCCTTGACTGCTGGCAATCGAGTAATGGTTAAAATGAGTGAGGCTGCACCAAAATTTGCTGAGGCATTTGCTAAAGCAGTCGCGCATTATTTTTCATCAGATATGGTCTGTGTCGTACTGGGAGAAGTCGATATTGCTGAAGCTTTTAGTAAGCTGCCGTTTGATCATCTGCTTTATACTGGCTCTACTGCGGTCGGCAAAAAAGTCATGGCAGCAGCAGCACCGAACTTAACACCAGTGACACTTGAGCTGGGCGGTAAGTCGCCAGTCATCGTGCTCGATGATGTGAATTTAGAGAACGCAGTCAATCGCGTAATGATGGGCAAGACCCTTAACGCTGGTCAAACTTGTATCGCGCCTGATTATGTGTTGATTCAACGTCAATATCATGAGCGTTTTATTAGCCTAGCAAAAGAGTGGATGCAAAAACATTATCCTAATATTGGTAACAATCAAGACTATAGTCACATTATTAATGACGACCAGTTT
>NZ_JBPYDC010001716.1:0-536 GCF_051847575.1 Psychrobacter sp. 1U2 | reverse complement strand
ATGTATGAGCTACCTTCAATGAAAAATGCCAAAACGGTAATGGTTGATGAGCATGTGATCAACGATGGTAAAACCCCTAAAATTGCTTAGCTTATGGTTCAGTTAAGATAGTTAGTTATCATTAACTGGCTATCACTGTAGAAAAAGCGTCTAGCATCTCGTGCTAAGACGCTTTTTTTATGTCTGTTTATTTGTTCTCACTGAATCATCAAAACGTCCATTGCACCAAAAATGACAGCGGCGTCTATTAATGAGAAGTAGATAAAATTGAAATCATGCTAAGGTAGATATTCTATCTTAATCCTCATATTTAATTGTTGCCGTTTAACTTATCTTGAGTTTAGATACTGACCATTAATGACTATAACAAAGGACTGTTTACCATGCTGAATAATGTGACCACTATGGCAAGCTCATTACGCCAACACTTACCTTTTTCATCCGATAACGATCGTGACCTTACCCCTTATTACCGAGATCATGTCGCCGCGATTACTGGTGCAGGATCTGGCATGGGGCGTGATCTTGCCATTCAT
>NZ_JBPYDC010001715.1:0-536 GCF_051847575.1 Psychrobacter sp. 1U2 | reverse complement strand
CGCGCCCTGATATGCTATTGCTTGATGAGCCGACCAACCATTTGGACGCTGAATCTGTCGCTTGGCTTGAGCTGTTCTTACAGAACTATAGCGGTACTATCGTGGCCATTACCCATGATCGTTATTTCTTGGACAACGTTGCTCAGTGGATCTTAGAGCTGGACCGTGGTCATGGCTATCCTTATGAGGGCAACTATACAGAGTGGCTTGAGCAAAAGAATAACCGTCTTGAACAGCAAAATAAACAAGAAGAATCATTTGCTAAAGCACTCAAAAAAGAGCTTGAGTGGATTCGTAAAAACCAAAAAGGTCAGCAGGCCAAGTCCAAATCTCGTGTACAGCGTTTTGAAGAGCTAAACTCACAAGAGTTCCAAAAACGTAACGAGACCTCTGAGATTTATATTCCACCTGGTCCACGTTTGGGTAACAAAGTCATTGAAGTCAATGATATCTCTAAGTCATTCGGTGATCGTTTGCTTTATGAAAACTTAAGCTTTAACGTTCCAGCGGGTGCTATCGTCGGTATCATCGGTCCA
>NZ_JBPYDC010001714.1:0-536 GCF_051847575.1 Psychrobacter sp. 1U2 | reverse complement strand
ATACGGCAGCTCTAACTGCTGAGCATAGTGACTAATGATAGAGCGGCGTACCGATAACCAAGGCCGCCACAGTATGTTGCGTTGTGCGCTTTGTGACTGCTCTCGCCACGCCTGCATACCTGACAAGCCATTCACCCCCGCCCCTTGAATCAAGCGCATGAGTACCGTCTCAGCTTGATCATCAGCATGATGGCCCAAGAGTAGCACATCGTCTTGGTTAATATGGGCACGCATCACATGATAACGTGCTAGTCGCGCTGCTTGCTCATCATGACCGTCTACTTTTGCCATTAATACCTGACACGGTAGCTGCTGAATGTGTGCCCAGCTAGCGACATGCTCTGACCAATAACTACTATCTGCTTGCAGTCCGTGATTGACATGCAACAATTGCGGCAAAAACGGCAATTTACCCTGTCGATATAACTGTACACATAGCGCGGCCAATGCCAACGAGTCTCGGCCACCACTACAAGCCAACCAAATACGCCGGCCATGTAATTGACCACCATATTCAGCCATGCTAACCAATAACG
>NZ_JBPYDC010001713.1:0-537 GCF_051847575.1 Psychrobacter sp. 1U2 | reverse complement strand
GCTGATTGGTTGCCAGATTCACACCATTAGGTGCATCATTAAGCTTGACAGTGACTTTAGCGCCGTTAATATTGGTTGATACGCTACTATTTTTTGGCTTAGCAGTAAAAGTCAGCTGTTGTGTATCACCATAAGCACTAAGTGGCTCTGCGCTATTGGTCATGCTTAACTCATAGTCAGATACAGGCAACGCTATAGGTAAATAGCCTGTATCTTGTTTGGTAGCACCATTTTGCTCTTGGATACTGATAGCATATGCAATTCCTTCACCTTCGAGCAATGCAGTAAGCTCTTCTTGCAATGCCTCAAGCTTATCCGCATCTTCATCTGTCCAAATATTCTCTTCTATTTTAATATTAAAGGTTGCCATGCCATTAGCATCAGTAACTTTACCATTACCCCCTACGATAGATATACCCTTAATACTATCAATACCGAGTCCAACTTTTACATCTTGAACACGAGCACCATTGTTGTTTTTAGCAATGACAGTCAGCTGGGCATTATCTCCATAAGGGTTTAGAGTATTATTAGAAA
>NZ_JBPYDC010001712.1:0-537 GCF_051847575.1 Psychrobacter sp. 1U2 | reverse complement strand
CTGCGTCATGACAATGTCGGGGACTCGTTACAGTTTGCCAAAATGTGGCAAGATCAAAACCCTGATCACGTACCCGCTTGGTTTTATGTGGCGCATTTAGCGCTTAAAGCTCACGACTATACTCTAGCGGGTCAGTCCTTAGACCGTATTTTGCGCTATGATCCACGTACTGATTTGAGCGACATATTGATTGGTATTTACCCAACGACAGACAGCGATCAGCGTGAGCTCTTAGAAGCCTTACAGCCTATTAATAGCGAGCAAAACGCCTCTTTATCAGTGTTAAAAGCAGGCTTGCTGTATCAATTTAATGAGCCTGAGATTGCCATTATTCATATCAATAGAGCTTTGTTACATCAGCCTGATTATGTGCCTTTTATTACCCTAAAAGCCGATATCTTACGCAAAACCGAACCAGCAGAGACGGTGCTTAATTATATCAATCAATCACGCCTGCGTAATCCTGATAGCAAAAGCTTGTACTTATATGAAATCCGCTATTTGCTTGATCTACAGCAGAGCCAAGAAGCCCTAGAG
>NZ_JBPYDC010001711.1:0-537 GCF_051847575.1 Psychrobacter sp. 1U2 | reverse complement strand
CATAGTAATCATAAAGGTCTACTCTTTTTATTCACGTTATTTGTAAGATGAAAGGATTGCGACGTAAGAACCCTCTTAACTCAACCATCAATCCATCTTCGTGCTCTAGCATGAGCAAGTTGGCTTGGCGTGTCAATATCATAACTGAGCTGATGATTATTTACGCTACTTATTTGGTGAGACGCCAGCCCTCTAATTAAGTGCCGTAGTCCCTTATCCCCTGTCAGCAAGGCTTGCCATTGTGTCAGTAGCTCATAATCGATTTTTAGAGGCAGGCCAACGATATCATTTCTAAGAGGATCACTAGTGGTTATTTGATTGGTGGTTGTCTCATGAAACGCAGTTTTCTCGCTCAAGTCCTGCTCGTCGCTCCAATTGTTCAAACTACTATATCTACTAGCAACCACATCCTGCGCGCCTGTCATCAACGCGATTAGATGCGACTTATCAAGCAATACTTGATCAATGCCCATGATTAATACGCGACTGACTAAAAGATCATCGCAGTCAATATCATTGCGTAATGCCTCGATACCC
>NZ_JBPYDC010001710.1:0-537 GCF_051847575.1 Psychrobacter sp. 1U2 | reverse complement strand
AAGCTGACCCAAGTCTATGACCGCGCTCATCCACGTGCGACGCACACACAAAACGAGAGAGAATAATATGGTACAAAAATAGACGGTGATGTTGACTATGCTAGGCGATGACACTGAAAAATAGGCAGCTTTTGCCGTGCCTGCTCTTGAGCGTGCTTGTCTAAATCTGCAAACACCAAAGCATAGTTTTTGTCTTGGGTTTGATTATCAAGATGGCTGTTGTCATAACAGTCTTTGACAGTACCATTAAAATCAGTAATGGCCGTATGTCCCCATGTCTGACGAATGTTGCCGTTTTTGTACGCATGATCACCGCCTTGCGCCGCACCAATGACCATACATTGACTGTCCAAGGCGCGAGCTTGCAACAATAGCGACCAGTGCGCTTGTCCTGTCAAATAAGTAAAAGCAGAGGGCGCGCTTAATAAGTCGGCTCCAGCTTGGCGTAGACGCTGAGCTAGGGCTGGAAAGCGCAAATCAAAACATACCATCATCCCAAGTTGATAGACTAAATTGTTTGCTTCAATGGGCGCCACG
>NZ_JBPYDC010001709.1:0-537 GCF_051847575.1 Psychrobacter sp. 1U2 | reverse complement strand
CCCCGTGGGCAGCCGCGCGGTTCGTGGTTTGGTAGATCAGGGCGCGTTTCAGGATAGTCAGTTTGCTGCGTCTCCCACGTGACCAAGCCGTTTTTGACATAGATTTTCCATGAGCAAGAGCCTGTACAGTTGACCCCATGCGTTGAGCGCACAATCTTGTCATACTGCCAGCGGCTACGATAGACGTTCTCCCACGCGCGCGACTCATCACGAGTCTCACCATGCCCATCGGCAAATTCGCCTTGTTTGCGTTTAAAAAAGCGGAACTGGTCGAGTAAATGACTCATTTGGCTATCCTCTACTTGATGGCTTATATTGTGAACAGTGATTGATTAAGCGCTAAGGTCATGAAATTAGGTTTGTGTGACAGGCTTTGGATAAATCGCTCTATGCTTAACGGCTGTTCATACTATTTTGATAAATACTATTTAGATATCATCATTCTAAGTGAGCCTTGATAACCTGACTATCAGCTAATATGAGCAGTGCTCTACCTCCTAAGTAGTAGTTGCTATCATGCTCGACCTATAAAAAACG
>NZ_JBPYDC010001708.1:0-538 GCF_051847575.1 Psychrobacter sp. 1U2 | reverse complement strand
CAACATACGCAATTTGTTGTTGTGTGTCGGCTGGCAGCGTCTCTAAAGTTAATGTATCAAACAGTATCGGCAGGTTTGTTAGACGGGTATGAATATTACTGGGCATTTAATCAAAGGCCTTAAAACTGGCGTAAAGAATTGGCGAGAGTTACTATTGGTCGTGACTAGTATAGATAATCTATCATAAAAGAGGATTGTTCATAATGGCATACTATTGGTTACACACGAATATATTCTATAAAGCTAGAGTATTATGCCTTGTTCGTGAGCAATTTGTGCAATTAAATCATAAGCAATACTGCCCTTAAAAGGTATCTTTGGTAAGTTTGAGATATCAAAAAAGTCGGCGTGCGAGAGCTCATCTTCTTGTATGACTATCTGACCGCTAGTGTAAGACGCTCGAAACCCTAGCATTAAGTTTGAGGGAAACGGCCATGGTTGACTGCTGACGTAGCGAATGTCAGTCAAGCAGATACCTACTTCTTCAGCGACTTCACGTACTACCGCATGCTCTAAGCTTTCACCCACTTCTACAAAA
>NZ_JBPYDC010001707.1:0-538 GCF_051847575.1 Psychrobacter sp. 1U2 | reverse complement strand
ATGATGATTTGTTCTTTTTGATGGCAGTGAGCGCCACTATCGCGACCCTATACTTATTGATAGTTTATTTTTATTATCGTTATCATAAGCACAATCCGCTTGGCAAGGAGCTGGCCGCATTAGCAGAGATGATGGGCAAGAAATAGCGGATAGTGTGAATTTTATTGGGTGTTCTACCTCTACTATTACCTTACGATTATTTTTTAAAGTTACTTACTATGTTTAATAAATTCCTTGGGAGTGCATCATGAATGACAAAAAACCTTCTTATGGCTCTAATGATGCACACACGCCTAACAAAGCGTCTGAACAACAAATCGCTACGCCTGTGGACTCGTCAGCCGAGACCCGCAACATACCTGAGCCTGCAACTACCAAGCTTGAGACATCTGAGCACCAAACAACCGCTGTCTTAAATAAACCTGAAGACTCCAATGATAAGATAAATACAGATGGCGTAACCGTTGAAACGGGAAATGACACACCGATGCCGCCCACTGAACCTATTCCTGCACCTACAGGCTGGTCACCAAAAAAG
>NZ_JBPYDC010001706.1:0-538 GCF_051847575.1 Psychrobacter sp. 1U2 | reverse complement strand
CCTAGAAGCTGTTTTTTCGGTTTTTATAACATTCATAGGCGCAATTATAGTGTGCTGCTGTTAGCTCTACAACAAATATTATAATTTTTTGATTGTTTTGTTAACAAAAATAGTTAACAATGTTTGTTAACAACTATTATTATATACAAGCGGACAATAAAACACGAAAGCCAATAATGAAAAATGAAACCAATAGCAAAACTTACAGATAGGGAGTCGCTATGAAAATCTTAGTTATGAACCCAAACTCTACAACGTCTATGACAGACAAAATCGTAGAAAGCGCGCGTCAAAAAGTCAGCGTCGGCACGACCATTATTGGTGCTTCTGGTACAGATGCACCGGCTTCTATTCAAGGGCATCACGACGAAGCGATGTCTGTCCCTGGTTTAATCAGACGTTTGCAACAAGCAGAAGCAGAAGGCATCGATGGCGTAGTGGTTGCCTGTTTTGATGATCCAGGCATCGGCGCTTGCCGCGAAGTCTTTTCAGGACCAGTACTGGGAACTTTTGAAGCAGCGGTTAAGGCGGCAAGTAT
>NZ_JBPYDC010001705.1:0-538 GCF_051847575.1 Psychrobacter sp. 1U2 | reverse complement strand
CTCGTTTTCAGTGACCCGTAGCTCATCGATTAAACGCCGAAGTACAGATGGCTCTGGCACGTCACTTAAGGCGGTAATTTGTTGTAAAATGCGTTTTATCTCTGACACAGCGTACTCTTTATCGTTATTGTTCTGTTGGTTAATGTGCTACTGTTTTGACAGTTGTGATAGGGATTGTGAGGTACTATTTTTAGTGGTTATACAGAGAGTTTGTATTGATATATTTGTTGAGTGTTAGATACAAATATCGGTGTTAAGTTGATAGCTAATGCAGGTTATTTTAATCGGAAGTGCAAGGTCATGTTTAGTTATTTTGTTAGCAGTTGTTTTAAATATAGTTTTGGCAAAAAAAGGACAGTAATTATACTGTCCTTTCTCATTAATGAATATATCGATAATTAAATAACTATCAATTCTATAAACTTTGTTTAGCTGGCAGGTACGTTAAAATAGTCTAAATCAAAGTTCATCATCGGATCACTACCAGCTTTGACCATCTGTGCATGGGCATCGATGCGCGGTAAAACGCGACCAACAA
>NZ_JBPYDC010001704.1:0-539 GCF_051847575.1 Psychrobacter sp. 1U2 | reverse complement strand
CGTTTGGTAAAGTCGTTGGGTTCTAACGCCAGATCACCCGTCAAAAGCGCCATTAATAAACCATGTGGATCCGTAAAAGTCAGCTGGCTCCAGACCTGAGGATAAAGGCTACTATCAAGACTGGATAATGTCGCTCTACTCATAAATTTTTATTTCCTTCTTACATTGAATTATTATTTTGACGACATGGCTCTGATAGATATTTTTATACTTATATTATTGTTAAATATGCTTTTTTTACTATAACACGCCTTACTAATATAAAAATGTTTTGTGCTGAGCATTTTAATATTAAAATTATAAAATGAACCTCCATAAATGAAATGAAAACAAGAAGCTGCCGCCCATGATAAAAGACTGGCTAAAAATACCGTCACAATACCAATTACAGACTTTGAGCATCATCAAGACTGACGATACAATCATTCCTGTCTCTGTGATTGGCAAAGGCAGACCTGTCATTTTGCTCCATGCGTATGGCATGGATGCGCGCGAGTTTTTACCTTTTATATTGCCGCTTACTGACAAATACAGGTTTT
>NZ_JBPYDC010001703.1:0-539 GCF_051847575.1 Psychrobacter sp. 1U2 | reverse complement strand
GCAAAGGCTTCATGAATCTCATAAAAGTCAAAGTCTTGTAGAGTAAGACCAGCACGCTCAAGCATACGCGGTACTGCATAGGCTGGTGCCATTAATAAACCTTCTTTGTTACCAGATTTACCAATAAAATCAACAGCTGCTGTTTCTTGGTGAACGATATAAGCTAAAGGCTTAAGACCATGTGCTTCTGCCCACTCATCATTGGCTAGCAGTACACAAGAGGCACCGTCAGTCAGTGGTGTTGAGTTGGCCGCTGTCATGGTCGGGTTGGCATTCTTTTTACCAAATGCTGGTTTAAGCTTACCCATTTTTTCAAGAGTAGAGTCTGGGCGTAGGTTATTATCGCGTGTCAGACCCTTATAAGGCGTAATAAGATCATCAAAGAAGCCTTCATCGTAAGCACGTGCCAAGTTTTTGTGACTATTAAAAGCCAATTCGTCTTGATCTTCACGGCTGATGTTCCATTCAAGAGCAGTAATCGCTTGGTGTTCACCCATAGATAAGCCAGTACGCGGTTCACCGTTTTGTGGTGATTCAAT
>NZ_JBPYDC010001702.1:0-539 GCF_051847575.1 Psychrobacter sp. 1U2 | reverse complement strand
CCATTGAATATAGTTGCAAAGCATGTTTGCCTATTGGCAACTGTTTTTCATGGGTAGCACCTGAAACGGGGCGATTCACACTGGCCCACTTACCGCCACTCTCTGTATCATGCGTCCAGATTTTCGGGGGTACATATTGGTTTTCCATTATTATTCCTATTTCTATGTCTGTGGTTATTCAGCGTTTTTCGCAAAGTTTTGTGGATAGAGGGCACGTGCAGCTGCGTCATCAAAGTCAGATTTGAACTGAATGTCTTTAGCAATATTGCGGGCTTTATCTACCGCAGGACGAGTGTTTATACTAGTAAACCAACGTTTGAGGTTTGGATAATTATCTAATCCTTCTTCGCCCAATACAAACGTTGCTTTATCAACCCAGCCCCAAGCTGAAATATCCGCAATAGAGTAGTCGTCACCGACCAAATATTCACGGCCTTCCATATGCTTATCTAGCACCTCATAATGACGCTCGGCTTCACGAAGATAGCGATTGATCGCATAAGGTATTTTTTCGGGCGCTTTATGTTTAAAATGCACGG
>NZ_JBPYDC010001701.1:0-539 GCF_051847575.1 Psychrobacter sp. 1U2 | reverse complement strand
CTGATATTATCGAGAATAAGCAGATGCTAGCGATGACTCGTGTCAAAAAATGAATCACGACATTACTATGTCGGTAAGTTAGGCCAAACGACCAAACTTGTTTGGAAGATAATAGCCTAAGCATTTGCTGATAAAGTAATATCAATAATAGCAAGACCATAGATTGCAAAATAACTGATAGTCATTAACAAGGAGTAAATAGCTATGTCAGAATCAACAGCAATGAATAAAGAGAACTTTGTAACCTGTGATTTATTGGATGCCAATCCTGAATCACAAGTCTGCTTACCAAATATTGAGGGCAAGACCTTTCAGAGTTTTGGCGCAAAAGATAAGTTTTGCGGCGAAATTGTGACAGTAAAATGCTTTGAAGATAATAGCCGTGTGAAGGCATTATTGAATAGTAATGGCAAAGACGATAACGGTGCAGGCAAAGTGTTGGTCGTCGATGGTGGTGGTTCAATGCGCTGTGCGCTGCTCGGCGATATGATTGCACAGTCAGCGATTGATAATGGCTGGGCTGGAGTTATTGTGTATGG
>NZ_JBPYDC010001700.1:0-539 GCF_051847575.1 Psychrobacter sp. 1U2 | reverse complement strand
TCTTAGCTTTATTTACTATCATCTGAAAGGACTCTGTCATGACCATGAATATTAGTGCGCCAAAAACACTTAACAAAAATCAGTTCGTATACATGAGAGTAACTCTTTTTAGCATATTGATTGGTTGTGTTCTTGCTACTTCTATGGCAAATGCTGCTTCTAAAATTGCTATTGGTCAGCCTACTACTGGCAATACTACTGTGGTCGAGCAGCACTCTAATGGCAAAAACGCGACCATTACTGCGATGCCTAATGGTATTACGATGCAAGACGGTCTACCGTTTTCAGTCGCTCAAATCTCCAATGTGCCACGCTATACTATTCATCAAGGCACCACTCAGGGCAGTACAACGATCACGACAGTTCCAGTTGATACGCTACCTCTTAATACCATACCAGTGACCAAACAAGTTACTCAAGCAGGTGTCCTAACCACTCCTGTAAATACAGTAGCCCAAGTACTGCCTGTTGCTACTAGTAATGAGATGCCAGTGTTGAATCAAACAACTAGCGCCCAGCCAACCATTAATCAAACTGTT
>NZ_JBPYDC010001699.1:0-539 GCF_051847575.1 Psychrobacter sp. 1U2 | reverse complement strand
GACTTGAAAACGCTGGACTGTCTGCAGGTGATGTGCTCAAACAATCGACCTTACAAGGCGTTGCTAATGAGTTACAACAACAATATATTAGCCAAGGTTATTACAACAGTAATATCGAAGTGGACCAGACCTTGCTTGATGGCAACCGTGTAAAGTTAGATGTGCGCTTTATCGAAGGTAAGCCTGCTAAAGTGGTCGACATCAACGTCATTGGCAATAAGCATTTTAGTGATGAAGATATCAAAGACGTCTTTGCGGTAAAAGAATCTTCATGGACACGTCTATTATCTAAATCTGATCGCTACGCGAAAGAAAAGCTGGCTGCCAGTCTAGAGAACTTAAAAGCCCTATACCAAAACGATGGTTATGTACGCTTTAATGTTGATAACGCTGTACTAAATATCAGTGAAGATAAGCGTAGTGTGTTCATTGAAATCAGTTTAAGCGAAGGTGAGCAGTATCAGTTCGGTGAAATAAACTTCTTGGGCGATCCAAAATTTGCTACTGATGAGCTGGACGAGCTGGTGACTTTTACGTCT
>NZ_JBPYDC010001698.1:0-540 GCF_051847575.1 Psychrobacter sp. 1U2 | reverse complement strand
ATAGACATAAGAGCTGGTGGTAAAGATAGGTTCGGCGTGCTCTCCTTCATCAGTACGATGCTGCCCTGCACGAACTGCAATAGTCTGCATGCCGTAATCGAGGTCTAGGTCTAAAGCATCATTGCGCCAGTTTGGATCCAGTGGATTTGAATTGCTTTCATCATGTGCTTGCGACTGACTCATAAGTTTTCCGTTACTATGGTTGGTATTGACACTGCTGATTATAGTTTTCATGATACATAATTCAAAGCGCTTATCATATCATGCTCCCATATATCAGACGTTAGATTTCAGGTATTGCTTTTACTTGTTTGTCTGTTTCAGATTTAAAACACTTAACGTTTATAGTCAGTTTTAAGCACTGACTACGGGTTGTTTCTGAAAGCCTTATGGTTAAATAATAAAACCTAGTCTCAGCTTAAGTTATTATAGCAACGTGAGTGACTACCAATCTAAGAAAAATAACGTATTTTTGATAGGCAGATACTGCATCACCTGCTAAGCTTGGCAGCATTTTTAACTAGGCTTTAAACGTTGCTA
>NZ_JBPYDC010001697.1:0-540 GCF_051847575.1 Psychrobacter sp. 1U2 | reverse complement strand
CATTTATTTATCCGGAAATATGAGTATTTATCATTAACCCGTTCTGCCTACGGCATTTAGCCTATGTTCTGCATTGGATACATAGGCTGCCCGTTCACTTAAAAGGACTAGCCATGTCAATGATTTCCTCCCATACGCATTTGGCCACGCCAGATGACTTCTCTGATAACTGTGGTTTTGGTTTGATTGCTCATATTGAGGGTCAAGCCAGCCACAATCTGGTAAAGACTGCTATTCATAGCTTAAGTTGTATGACCCATCGCGGTGGTGTTGCTGCCGATGGTAGAACTGGTGATGGTTGTGGTCTATTGTTAGCAACGCCTACGGAGTTCTTTCAGCAGATTGCCACTGAGCAGCAGCTTGTACTTAATGACAATTTTGCTGTCGGTATGGTCTTTGTTAACGTAGATAATGATAAAGCTCAGTATAGTCAACAAATACTCTCCGAAGAGATCACTGCGCAAGGCCTAGATGTAGTAGGCTGGCGTGATGTACCACTCGACTTAAGTATCGTCGGTGAGATTGGCCGTGAGACATTAC
>NZ_JBPYDC010001696.1:0-540 GCF_051847575.1 Psychrobacter sp. 1U2 | reverse complement strand
AGAGCAAGCTGAAAAAAACATCGCGCTCAATATTGTCTGTGCGGACGCCACGACATGGCAAGGTGCTGGTAAGAAAAAGAGCAAGCTCGTATTTGACGCTATATTACTAGACTCACCTTGTACGGCTACGGGGGTGATTCGTCGTCATCCTGATATCAGTATCCTGCGTACGGAAGAAGACGTCGAGCAAACCGCACTGTTACAAGCGGATATCTTGCACAATCTGTGGCCACAACTTAAAGTCGGTGGCTATCTATTATATGTGACTTGCTCTATCTTAAAGCAAGAAAACGTTGAACAAATGCAAGAGTTCCTCACGCACTATAACAATGCGGTAGCGATTGAATTTACCGAGGATTGTAACTGGGGCATCGCTCAAGCGATCGGTCGTCAGTGTCTACCGATAGATAGCGCTAGCGGAGATGGTTTTTATTATGCATTGCTGCAAAAGACTGCTGAATAAAATACAATATTACAGAACCTCACTCTCAGCTTTATAGATTCATTAATATAAGCTGGTTTTTTTAGCTAAGCATAAAC
>NZ_JBPYDC010001695.1:0-540 GCF_051847575.1 Psychrobacter sp. 1U2 | reverse complement strand
CTTTTTTATGAGTGGCTTTTTATCAAAAATAAATTGCGATCTATACCGCGGATGCCCCAGTCAATTTGACCTCAGCACGGTCATCGATAGCGATACCTGCATAATAATTGCGTAAAATCTCTAGTACTTCTGGACGACTAAAGTTCTCTGGGACATCGAGATCCTCTGATAGCGCTTTACGTAGCTTGGTGCCTGATACTTTCACATGCTCAGATGCTTCATGCGGACACGTCTTATCAGAGGCCATGGCATTACAAGCATTACACCAAAACGTCCAGCCAATCTTGAGCGGCTGAGTAATGAGATCGTCTTTACCGACATATTCAAAGATAGTCTGCGCATCAAATGCGCCATAATAATCACCGACACCAGCATGGTCACGACCAACGATCAGATGGCTACAACCGTAGTTTTGACGGAATACGGCATGCAATAGCGCCTCACGTGGCCCAGCATAACGCATATCAAGCGGATAACCTGCCTGAATGACAGTATCTTTTCTAAAGTAATTATCAATCAAAGTTTTGATAGCTTCTTGGC
>NZ_JBPYDC010001694.1:0-540 GCF_051847575.1 Psychrobacter sp. 1U2 | reverse complement strand
GACCAAAGCCCAAGCACGTCACCCCATCAACGTCCTTTGCCAAATCAATCTGCTCAAAACATGCACGCTCATCAACATGATCAGGGACAGGATGCTGGAGCAATATGCCATGGACATCTGGATTGTTGTTAAGCTCGTCTATCTTGGCTTTAAGCTCCTCTGTGGTTGTCGCACTTGGCATCTCAACTCGAATAGAGTCCATACCGACGCGCTTACAGGCGTTACCTTTCATACGCACATAAGTGGCAGAAGCAGGATCATCACCAACCAATATCGTTGCCAAACTTGGCGTACGACCAGTCTTGTCTTTGATATTATCTACGCGTGTACGCAGTTCTTGCTCTATTTGCTTAGCAAGTGCTTTGCCGTCTAATAAGGTGGCAGATTGGCTATCTGACGTCATCGTCGTTTCAATTGACGAGGCATTTGACATGGTAACTCCAATGAATAAAGCAATAAGAAAAAGAGGACATAGTGTCGGCCATTATTTTGCTCAGTAAACATAAGCGAGCCGCAGCTTACTATAAGTATATATATACC
>NZ_JBPYDC010001693.1:0-540 GCF_051847575.1 Psychrobacter sp. 1U2 | reverse complement strand
GTCGCGTGGTTCGTACCTCAAAGCCGGCGCGATAGGTTGAGAAAGGATCATCACGAAAGACCCACGACTCAATACCGTTTGGCATGGGTCTTTCGGTAACGTGCTCCCCATAATCGAAAACCACCTCAAACATCCAACCAGCATTCTGGATCTGTGTCTCACTCAAAAATAGTGGCCGAGATCCTGCCTCATCCAACAACGACGTTCGATTGCCGTAATGGATACGTTTGAGATAACGGTTGGCTGTGCGTCGAGGATCATTACGATCGCCTCGGTTGCTTTCGTGCGCTTTGGTTAAATCGACCCCGACTCCATCTTCTACTTTGTACCCGTACTGAATGGCATTGCCTTTATCGTCGCGGGTCTCGCAGATCAACCAGCTAAAAACACGGCTAGCATCCTCAGGATCAACTATTCGAGAGCTGGGATCCTTGCCATATAGGGTCAAAATATTATCTTGGGATATCGAGCGCCAGTGCACATCCCCATCACTCAGCCGAGTCCAACGTTCGATGCGTGCAAATAATCCTTCAATGCGAG
>NZ_JBPYDC010001692.1:0-541 GCF_051847575.1 Psychrobacter sp. 1U2 | reverse complement strand
CAATATAGGCGGTAATAACAACAACGAGAATAACCCTGATAACATGACAAACGGCCAATAATAGGAGGCGCTTATGACAATGACAGCAGACTCCCAGCGCGGCGTGGCCTTATTGACCATCTTGCTTTTGGTCGTCAGTATTACAGTGGTAGCAGGGGCAATGCTTGCGAGCCAAAAAATCGTTATTCGTCGCAGTGGGCTACTATTTAATCAAGATCAGTTGCTACAAGACCTTGAAGCAGGAAAGCAGTTAGCGATCACCATTATTCGTGCTGATGATAAGCTAAATGATAACGATAGCATGCAGGATATTTGGGCGCAGCCGATGCCGTCCTATACTTTAGGGTCGCACAGCATCACTATCGCGTTGCGCGATGAGGCCAGTCGTTTTAATATCAATAATCTTTATCATGATAACGCAGTCGATAGCGATGCATTGGAGGTATTTCAGCGTTTGTTAACCCAGTTAAACCTAGAGCCTGAAATCGCTATCGCGATACTTGATTGGCAAGACCCAGACAATGAAATCTATAACGATGGC
>NZ_JBPYDC010001691.1:0-541 GCF_051847575.1 Psychrobacter sp. 1U2 | reverse complement strand
ATTGCTGATGTCAGCCATTATGTGACACCAAACTCTCCACTAGATCAAGACGCCTATGAGCGTGGCACGTCGGTTTATTTTCCGCACCGTGTGATTCCTATGTTACCTGAAGTATTGTCGAATGGTTTATGTTCGTTAAACCCTTCAGTGGATCGTCTCTGTATGGTTGCTGATATTAAAATATCACGTGCAGGCAAGATCACAGGTTACGAGTTTTATCCTGGTGTTATGCATTCACAGGCACGTCTAACCTACAATCAGGTAAATGATTATTTTGCTAATCCAAAAGATAAGAGTGTCCCTGAATCTTTAACAGGTAATAAAGACGTCAAAAAGTCTGTCGATACGCTTCATCAATTGTATGGGTTGCTTATCAAAAAGCGTGAAGATCGTCATGCAATGGAGTTTGAAACCGTTGAGACTTATATAAAGTTCAACGAAGAAGGCGGTATCGCGGACATCTTACCACGTACTCGCGGTGATGCTCATAAGCTTATTGAAGAGTGTATGTTGCTTGCCAATACTTGTGCAGCAAACTTTG
>NZ_JBPYDC010001690.1:0-542 GCF_051847575.1 Psychrobacter sp. 1U2 | reverse complement strand
TGCACGTTACGTGGCTCTTATGGTGCCTAGATTTTTAGGGCGTCTGCCTTATGACCCAAAAGAAGGGACAGTGGTTGAAGGTTTTAATTTTACAGAAGAAGTCTCGGGTAATGATCATAGCGACTATCTATGGGTGAATGCCGCTTATGCATTTGCATCGCGTCTGACTGCTGCCTTCTCAGATTATCGCTGGTGCGCAGCTATCCGCGGCGTTGAAGGCGGTGGCTTAGTTGAAGGGTTACCTGTCCACACTTTTAAAACCGATGATGGTGATTTGGCACTTAAATGTCCCACCGAGATATCTATCACTGATCGCCGTGAAAAAGAGCTGAGCGATTTAGGTTTTATTCCATTAGTCCATTGCAAAAATACCAATTATGCGGCCTTTTTTGGCGCGCAATCAGTACAAAAAGCCAAAACTTATCAAAACGATGATGCTAATGCCAACGCTGTGTTATCGACCCAACTACAATATATCATGGCAGTATCACGTATTGCCCATTACCTAAAAGCGATGATGCGCGATAAGGTTGGTAGCTTTT
>NZ_JBPYDC010001689.1:0-542 GCF_051847575.1 Psychrobacter sp. 1U2 | reverse complement strand
TTAGGCGTTTTGCTTCAGGAGAGCTCAAAAATGCATCAATATCTTGCTCACTGATGCGCACCCGATTAGTGATTTGACGCTGCTGTAATGCTTGAATAGCAGCATCTTCGATCAGTTTTGCGCGTAAAGCCGCGTAGCTTCCAGCTTGGTTGGCATCAAGACGCTGCTGTAGCGCACCAATACTAGTAAGTCCTTCAGACTGAGCGATTTGTGCAAGACGTTGATTAATAGCAGCCTCATCGGGCTTTAGACCGACACGATTAACCAATGATAATTGCAACTCGCGCAATATCAACGCATTTAGTACCTCAGACTGCAATTGTGCTGAATTGGCAATAGGTTCGCCAGCGGCCTTCGCACGTGCCTGTGTTTGTGCAATTGCATTTACCAAGTCACTTTTTAAGATAGCATTGTCATTGACCAAAGCGATGATACCGTCAGTACTACTAGCGGACGTTAAACGAGCATTGTCATCTTGACTAGTAGCCACAGCGTTCGTTTGCGTATCTGCTGGTGCAGCTTGGCTACTAATGCTTAATAAA
>NZ_JBPYDC010001688.1:0-543 GCF_051847575.1 Psychrobacter sp. 1U2 | reverse complement strand
TAAAGTCAGCTTGCTTAGCTTCAGCACCGACGCTATCTGCCATCGCACGTACATGGCGCTTAGAGGTGCCTTCAGCAATGACAATTCGCTCCATGACATCCGTCAAATCTTCGACATTGATCACGGTAATGTTCTTGGCTTTCATATCTTCTAACGTGTTTTCAACGACAGTTAAGCACTCTTTTAAGCGTTTGTCGTTCATAGTATTAATCATAAATTTTAATCTCTTGAAACGTAAATATTAAAAATAAAATAGTAAGTCGTCAGTTTGCAGCCGCCAACTGCTCATATATAGTCAGTTGTAAATAAAGGCGAGGTATGCAAAATGACAAAGATAGGATGATTTTAACGGAATTGCGCCGCAGAATATAGCCGATGGGCGATAATATATTGATAAACAGTAGGATTTATTAGCTGAGTCACAGTATTTGGTGCAGTATCTGCCTTAGCAGCACTTATTTTCAACTGTTTGCGAATCTCAGTACTCGATATGGCACTGACTTGAAGTTGGTCAATATAAATGTGTCCTTGGTCAGTGTTTTT
>NZ_JBPYDC010001687.1:0-543 GCF_051847575.1 Psychrobacter sp. 1U2 | reverse complement strand
ATGACTGAAAAGACCGTCATCGTCGAGGCATTAACTGCGCAACGTGGCAACGCAACTGCTGCCCAAGTGTTGTATTCAGAGACTGAAGAGAGCGAAGAGCGCCGTGCCTACTACGCTGAACAGCGCAAACTTGCCAACCTTGCACGTCCTGATAATAAACCCAACAAAAAGCAGCGCCGTGATTTACAACGCTTTAAACATCAACAAGATTAACAAAGCTTGTTGATGACTCTGTGTGCTTGTTATTTGTGACGTTAATCGTTACGCTTATCAAGCCACGCTAAATAATAATAGTCTTCAAGTAAAATCGTTAAAATTTGCAAGAGTACCGCCGGTTATTGTTATAAATTAGCCCTCACTTATTTATTTATTGACATGCTAATAAGCCATACATTTCATATGGGTCTTATAGAGCATTTTTGTCATAAAAGGTCATGTTATGCTGGTAAAAGCTTCCGCTCCATCTTCTGTTCTATTGGTTTGCCTAGGTAATATTTGTCGTTCACCAACTGCTGAGGAAATTTTTCGTCAACAGATTGCCAT
>NZ_JBPYDC010001686.1:0-543 GCF_051847575.1 Psychrobacter sp. 1U2 | reverse complement strand
AGATGGCTCGGGCGAGTTTACTGGGCCTTCACGTCCAGAGTGTATTGCCCCAGCAAAACCAGGTGGCGGTTTTGATTTGACTTGTAAGCTTGCTCAAGCAGGCTTAAAAGAGACTGGCATTCTAGAAGATCCTATGCGCGTGACCTATATGCCAGGCGGCGTAGGCGCTGTTGCGTATAATAAGATTGTGGCTAATGATCGCGACAATGAAGATGCCATTATTGCCTTCTCTACTGGTTCTATTCTGAATTTATCGCAAGGTAAATTTGGTAAATTTACGGAAAAAGACGTGAAATGGCTTGCAGGTGTTGGTACCGATTATGGCGCTGTTGCTGTAAATGCTGACTCAGACATCAAGTCTTTAGACGATTTGGTTGAAGTTCTAAAAACAGATCCAAAGTCAGTCAGCTTCGGTGCAGGCGGTAGTGTTGGTGGTCAGGACTGGATGCAAACTGCTATGTTAGCCAAAGCAGTTGGGGTCAATCCTAGTGATATGACTTATGTCGCAATGGAAGGTGGCGGTGAGGCAATTACAGCGGTCAT
>NZ_JBPYDC010001685.1:0-543 GCF_051847575.1 Psychrobacter sp. 1U2 | reverse complement strand
AACGCGCGACCTGGTACTGTGATTGTTGGCGCAGAATGGTTGTCACAGAAACTAGACGCATCAGATGTTTTGGATTTTTCAGGCTTCCCTGATCCTGCCGTGCAAACCACTTACAACCCTGACGATAGAACGGTCAAAAGTGCTTTTGTTGGTTATCAATTGTCAGAGTATTATTATGACCTGCAAGCCAACTATCGCTTAGATGACAACTCACAGTATGGTAATGAGAGCACCTACAATTTAGGCGCAGCTATACGCCCGTTGGCTGGCATGCGAATTGGTGCCAACTATGCCACTGGATTTCGTGCACCAACGTTTAATGACTTATACTGGCCTGGTTTTAGCAACCCCAATCTAAAGCCCGAAAAAACGGAGAACACAGAGGTATTCGTTGAATACGCTAATGAAGCTCAAACGTCACGACTGACAGGCTATTATACCGATGCAGAAGACCTGATTTCTAATGCGACAAATATCAGTGAAGCGAAAATCAAAGGATTGAGCTTGACCTCAGACTGGAATATGAATGCCTTCATATTTGGT
>NZ_JBPYDC010001684.1:0-543 GCF_051847575.1 Psychrobacter sp. 1U2 | reverse complement strand
CACAGCGTTGCCTTGAGCGGACGTTTTATTACTGCATTGGATATCTGTTAGATTCGTCGTATTTAATTTGAATGTTGGATCTTCATAACAGGCATCGTAGCCACCAGGTAAAAAGCTGACCATAACCTTTTTGCCACCGCTTTTTACATAACCAAGTGTAGGCTTACCCCATGTCTGTCCCATACGTGCATAAGCTCTTAACTCTGCAGAGGTACCAACTCCGATAGCTGGGCTAGTAACATTATCTCTAGTACCACCTAGAGCAGTTGTATCACCCTTTAGACGATTGGCATAATTAGAACCAATCCCATAAATAATCTTGGGTTTACTGACATCTGTGACATCCAAAGCATAATACATTGACCCACCCATGCGTAGACCGCCTAAAGCGAAGCTCTGATCAGATTCATAAGTGTTGGTGGTGGTTGCAGACTCTCCTGTACCCGTAGTCGTAGACTTTGTGGTGTAGGAGACATAAGTTAGCCAAGGGGCGTCAACACCATAAGGATAGCTGCCATCTTTGGCGGTTCCAATACCTGTCAG
>NZ_JBPYDC010001683.1:0-543 GCF_051847575.1 Psychrobacter sp. 1U2 | reverse complement strand
ACCATCGCCTTATAAGCGGCGATGCCTGGCATCATACAGATGACGCTTGGCGAAATAAGAGCCTTGGGTGGTAGGGTATATTTTTTAGAAAAATAAACACCCAAAAAGCTGGCAAGCATCGCGCCAAAAAAGCTGGCAACCACCAGATGTACGTGCTGATAGACAAGCGCTGTTTTTAGCCCAAAGCCAAACGCAGTCATCAGCAAACACGGCAAAATGTAGCGTTTGGGTACGCTAAACATCAGCGTCCAACCAAGGGTAATAATACATGACAGCACCACGGTTTCAATGAACCACATGTCAAAACCCCCAGTGCTGTATTTGCAATAAAACCAGTGCCATCACGATGCCAACGCACGCTGACAAAGTCAACATATACGTAAACACGGCACGTCCAACGCCGATATTGACATAGCCCTTTAGAATGTCTGAGAAAGAATTAATCAAAGGAAAGCTTGGCACCAGTAGCAAAACGCTAGAGGCAACCGCAATATCGGCATTATTACCAATATCAAAATAATAGGTTGTCGCGCCAATTAAAGA
>NZ_JBPYDC010001682.1:0-544 GCF_051847575.1 Psychrobacter sp. 1U2 | reverse complement strand
CATAACGGCAGGGTTTGAAGTATTGGTACAAGAGGTAATAGCCGCGATCACGACAGAACCATCACGCAGTCTATATTCTTCGTCTTCGATTGTAATCTTACAAGAGGTACTGCCTTCAGCGCAGAAAGGCTTAGGTTTGGCTGCTAACTTTTTAGCTTGCTCTTGCTTACCGCCTTCTTCATCAAAACGCACCTTGGCATCGACTTCAGCTTTACGACCTTTAGTCATCTCTAATAAGGTCTCGCCAAACTTTTCGTGCATATCAGATAGATTGATACGCTGCTGCGGTAGGTTAGGACCCGCAAGAGCTGGTTGGACAGTACTGAGATCTAGATACAAATTGCTTGAATAGGTTGCCGCTTTCGTGTCGGCATCATGCCACATGCCTTGCGCTTTAGCGTACTTTTCAACCAATTCAATTTGTGCTTCGTCACGACCTGATAGACGTAAATAATCAATCGCCATTTGGTCAACTGGGAAAATACCGCACGTGGCGCCATATTCTGGCGACATATTGGCAATCGTTGCTCGATCAGCAAGAGGC
>NZ_JBPYDC010001681.1:0-544 GCF_051847575.1 Psychrobacter sp. 1U2 | reverse complement strand
ACAAAATACCAAGCCCAATCGCAGTCGCAATCGCTAAGGCTGTCGTCATCATATAAATAAGAAAAGTTTTGGTACCAATACGGCCAAGTAAGCGAATATCACCAATACCGCAAACACCGCAAATAAGTGAGATTAATACTAAAGGTACCACCAGCATTTCTAGCGAGTTGACGAACAGCTTACCAATAATGGCAAAAAAGCCATTGGTCACATAGGTATTAACAAAGCTGCCTTCAGCGTTGAGTCCGGAATAGTTCAAAAATAAACCCAGTATAATACCGAGTACCATGGCAACAATAATCTTGCCTGTCAGTCCCATATTTTTCCACATAACTTATATCCTTGGTATACGTAACTTTTGGCAATAAAACTAATGATTAAATCAGTATGACTAATATCATAGTCATCATTATCAATCACATTAAAAGCCCTGTTACGCCTAAATTCTTTTTAGTCTCGTGTTTCGGTGGACAATATAAAAGAATTGTTAGGGGCACTGCAAGATTTTTTTCTCATCTAAGTCATATATAATCATTGATATGAC
>NZ_JBPYDC010001680.1:0-544 GCF_051847575.1 Psychrobacter sp. 1U2 | reverse complement strand
CGTATCGGCCGTATTGGTGCAGCATTAGCCGCTATGTCTGATGTATCAGCATTATCAGCTGGTTCTGGTTTTGTCTGATTTTGCACGCAAGCAATGACAATTTTAGCGCTACTTAACAGAGTCTTTGTAGAAGGGTAGTGATTTTCATTGGCGTCCTGTGACGCATGGCGATGAATACTTTGATAGAATACAATGCTGGCAGGTTTTAGCTCAACTCGATCGATATGTACTTTAATCACTTCATCTAAAAATATTGCCTTTTTGTATTGTAGCTGTGCTTGACTCACTACAAAATGCTGAATTTGACCATCATCAGCATGCATAAAATAGCCGTTTAGACCAAGCTTACTAAACCAGTCGCGGCGACAATTTTCAAAAAACACCAGATGATTGGCATGATAGACTATACCGCCAGCATCCGTATGGTTGATATACACGCGGTAATCGGTAGAGTATAAAGGTAAAGAAGTAGGGTTTGATGGCGCTGTCGTCATAATTTGGCTCACATCGTTTGGCTAAAAAAGTAGCTCAGTAAAGTTATGTC
>NZ_JBPYDC010001679.1:0-544 GCF_051847575.1 Psychrobacter sp. 1U2 | reverse complement strand
TTGTAATTACACAGTATTATCTAATAGTGTTTTTACTATACCAGATCTATCACTTGATGAGCGTTTCGTCGACAATCCATTAGTGACAGAAGACCCTCATCTACGTTTCTATGCAGGCGCGCCAATTACTCTAACAGAGGAGAACAAGACGTATCATTTAGGATCACTTTGTTTGTTCGATACCAAGCCCAACAATACATTTGATGACGATAAGGCTAGACTGCTTTTACAGTTCGCTGAAATGGCGGCAGATGCATTGCAGTTACAAAAGAATCAACATCGCGCCAAACATGCCAATCAAATGAAGTCTGAATTTTTGGCAAACATGAGCCATGAAATACGCACTCCCATGAATGGTATTATTGGTATGGTTGAGATGCTTGACGATACTGATTTGAACGTTGAGCAAAAAGTCTATGTCGACAACATAAAACTGTCAACAGAGCATTTGCTTGCGATTATTAATGGCATCCTAGACTTATCTAAAGTTGAGTCAGGCAAGATGACTGTTGATGACATACCTATGGACTTGTCATTATTATGT
>NZ_JBPYDC010001678.1:0-544 GCF_051847575.1 Psychrobacter sp. 1U2 | reverse complement strand
GGACGTTTTACAGTATTTACTGCCTTTATATAATCGTATCGATAACAGTGTGTGTAAGGTCTCATGCACTTCTTATACATAGATGTGACAAAATATTACACATAGACAGAACTTGCTTGCGATAATAATGACGAGTGTGAATAACACCTAACAAGCTGTTTAATGTTTGGTATCTTGTGAACTTATACGACTGTCAGATATAACTGCTTTTGATTCTTTACAAAAACGTTATAATCGTTAACTGTACTAAACCCTAATATGTCGCATATCAATCATATTAATAGCGTGTTTTTAGAGGAAAAATTCTAGAATACAACAGAGTACAATGAATAAATTTAACTTAAGAGGGAATATTATGCGTAATAAATTAATGATTGCAGCAGTAGCATCAGGTCTAGCATTGAGCGGTTGTACCACTGATCCAAACACTGGACAACAGCGTTTGAATAAAACGGCTTTGGGTACTTTAGTTGGTGCAGCAGGTGGTGCGACAATCTCAAAGGCTACTGGTGGCGATAAGACTGGTCGTGATGCTGCTATCGGT
>NZ_JBPYDC010001677.1:0-545 GCF_051847575.1 Psychrobacter sp. 1U2 | reverse complement strand
AACCATTACGGCATCAGCACCCGTCTGTTCCATGGCCGTGGCGGCTCTGTCAGTCGCGGCGGCGGCTCAACCCATCAGGCTATCGCCGCTCAGCCTGCTGGTACGTTAAACGGACAAATCAAGTTTACCGAGCAAGGCGAAGTGCTCTATGCCAAGTACGCCAATCCAGATACGGCGGTATTTGAGCTGACCATGGGTATCACAGGCGCACTAAAAGCCAGCTCGTCACGTTTTGTAGAGCAGCCCGCCCAGCTTGATAGCTATGAAGCACTGTTTACGGATCTGGCCGATGCAGGCGAGCAGCAATATCGAGCACTGACAGATAATACAGAAGGGTTTTACCAGTTTTACTCCGAAGCCACGCCCGTACAAGAGATTTCTTTACTAAATATCGGCTCACGCCCTGCCCACCGCAAAAAAGGTCTACCAAGCAAATCAACGATTCGGGCGATACCTTGGGTATTTGGCTGGTCGTTGGCACGCTTTACTCTGCCAGCGTGGTATGGGGTCGGCACTGCTTTAGACAGTGTCAAACAAAATGAAGA
>NZ_JBPYDC010001676.1:0-545 GCF_051847575.1 Psychrobacter sp. 1U2 | reverse complement strand
ATATCGCCGGTGCTCGTATGAGTGGCCTACGCACTTATTTTGGTAATCCAGTCTCGGATCACGCTGACCATCATCTCGATCTGATCGGTATCGGTCATCTGTTTGCCATGAGTACAGATAAAGAGCTAAACACCTTATCTGAGATACATTATCGTCATGAATTCGGTGAACAAAAGATATTTCGTCTAAAGTTCAGCGACGAAAAAGTCAAAAATGAGCGCGATACCAAACAATCAAACTTCCATTCTCAGTGGCTGTTTGGCAAAGACGTTACTTACACCAAGCTTGCCAGCATGCTATCTAAAAAAGCGCGTATCAAGATTACCAATATCACTGACAGCTATAGCTTTGAGCAATACAAAGCGGATAACAAACAATTTGTCCCTTTATATACACTCGATAAAGAAGGCAAGCTGAGTGTGATTACGGACAAATTCGATGGTGTTGTGCCCCGTGATCGTAAGCTGGTCGCTTTGGTCGTCGATGACGATATACAACCAAAACCTGTAGACGTGACTGACAAACAAGTACAAGCACGTGCCGTC
>NZ_JBPYDC010001675.1:0-545 GCF_051847575.1 Psychrobacter sp. 1U2 | reverse complement strand
ATACTATGAGTAATTCTAATAACGCTACTAATCAGATCGGTCTAGAAAAAGCAGACATGAGCGCAGTCATTGCACAGTTAAACAATCTACTATCAACGTATCATGTATTTTATTTAAACGTACGCGGTTATCATTGGAACGTAAAAGGCGAGCACTTTTTTACATTGCATCCTCAATTTGAAGAATTATATACGTCGCTACAATTACAGATTGACGAGATTGCTGAGCGTATCTTGACCTTGGGTGGTACGCCACTCCATGCTTATAGCGATTTTACGCAGCATACTAGCATCAGTGAAGATAAAAACGTTAAAGATGGCACAAGCTGCGTTAAAGGCGTGGTTTCAGGGTTGCAAGCATTAATCGCAGAACAACGCAAAGTGTCTTCACTAGCGGCAGAAGGTGAGGATCAAGGTACTGCTGATTTGATAGATGCATACGTACAAGAGCAAGAAAAACTGATATGGATGTACAATGCATTCTTAGGTTAATAGTCTGATTAAAACATATAGAAATCAAGACACAAAAAAGCACCTATCATTAGG
>NZ_JBPYDC010001674.1:0-545 GCF_051847575.1 Psychrobacter sp. 1U2 | reverse complement strand
CTATTGTCCTTTAACTCAACAATCATAACTGTCGAGGATTTGATAGAAAGACAGTTAGAAGAAGCTATTAACAATTTGAAAGACGATTTCCCATCAGCTTTCAGACAGGACATCGATAGCATTTGTATAGGGTTGGCAACCTTGCCACCCTTTATTCCTTTATACGTATTAGCTACTATTGCAAGTGTTCCAGTAGATTTAGTAAAAAGTTTTGTAGCAGATTTAGGACGTCCTTTATGGCTGACAGACCACGCTGTTCAGTTTCGGGACGAACCTACTGAAAAATGGTTTCAAGACAACTTTAGTGCAACTAAAGAACAAATATCAAACTATATTGATACTATCAAACGCCTTGATATCGTTAGTCCATATATTGCTGAAGCTCTACCCATATTACTTCATAAGTCTGAAAAGTATGATGAATTAGTAGCATTGGCACTGTCTGATGAATACTTACCTGAAGGCAGTCCATACGATAAGAGCCTAATTAAAATCACACGTTTACAGTATGCTTTCAAAGCCTCACTAAAAGTTAATCGTATTCA
>NZ_JBPYDC010001673.1:0-545 GCF_051847575.1 Psychrobacter sp. 1U2 | reverse complement strand
TAAATACATTTAATTAATTAAATATAAACTTATGGACGAATAATAACCATGGTATAGCCGTGATTTTTTCGCTACAATCAAATGAAGCGAATAGGAAGAGTTCCTATTTGTCTAGTGGCAGATTCGCTTTTATGCTGGTTTATCGAAAGACATTTCTGCTGATATTAAGCTTTATCACTATTGAATCAAACCTCAACTAGGTTCAATAAAACCTAAGACTTACAATCAGAGCAATGCATCATGACAACCTTTAAGACAAGACACTGATGCTTATTGCAGGGTTGTGTTTTATAACAAGGATGACAATATGAGAAAGACTGATACGTTACAAGACAATAGAGACATTATTGCCGAACTTAAGCAGAAAGATAGCCATTTTGCCAGTATTTTTGATGAACACACAGCGCTTGATCAGCAAATCAATCAGCTTGATAAAGATATGGTTACACATGCAAGTAGAGATGACGAAATCGAAAAAATGAAGCGACGAAAGCTATATTTAAAAGATGAGATTTATAAAATAATTGATAAAAATAAACTACAAT
>NZ_JBPYDC010001672.1:0-545 GCF_051847575.1 Psychrobacter sp. 1U2 | reverse complement strand
GCCCCATTTTTCATTCGTCAGATCTAAACAGCCGCCTCGCTACCGCTACTCATCACTTGTCATCATCTACTCTTAAGTCTTCTGGTAACGCTATAAACGTCGCTGAACATTTACTAACGGTTTATGATCAACTTGACTGGCATGGACAGGATTTAGATGCATTGTTAGTAACCACCAAGATAGCCCCACCGCAGCTAATCGGCCAGTTGATGGAGCTTGAATTATTAGGGGTTATCAGTGTGCAAGGCGGGCGCTACTTACGCGTCTAAAACTATGTTTTAGTTACCTTAAAGTTCTTCTTTATTCCAATTATTGAGTATTTAAACCAAGAACAATTTTGGTAATTTCAAACTCTGCTATCCTAGTCTTTCTTTGTCATATGTTATTATGAGTGCTTAACCTCCTATCTCTTTGAAGCACTCAAGTCATGAAACAATCCGCGCCCTTTACTACTAATTCTGTCATTCAAGCTGCTGACTGGCTTAAAGAAGGAAAGCTACTTGCTTATCCAACAGAAAGCGTTTGGGGTATCGGCTGTGATCCAT
>NZ_JBPYDC010001671.1:0-545 GCF_051847575.1 Psychrobacter sp. 1U2 | reverse complement strand
TCTCATAATTAATAATTATCTCACAAGAGTTGATATGTTCTACTTTGTTAGATGCCTCTTATCAAACATGGCTATTATGTTAAGGAATATTTTATGCTTTTTGAGTTTATTGCCACCATAGCTGCTGCCTTTGGTATGGCTGGATTAGCACTTATCATAACTCACCTCAGTAAATTGGCTGGTAAACGCGCACCAAAATGGCTAATCCCTCTATTTGCCGCTATTGGTATCTTTAGTTTTCAGATTCATCAAGAATATAACTGGTATCATCAGCAAGTCGCTAAGCTCCCTGAAGGTGTAACCGTTATTAAAACAGCTGAAAGTACAGAATGGTTTCGTCCATGGTCTTACGTTAAACCACAAATATTACGCTTTATAGCAGCAGATGTTGATAATGCGAGCGTACAGCTGGACAACTCGGATATATATTTGGTCAATTTGTATTTGTTTGAAAGACGTAGGAGTGTGCAGAAAATTCCACAAGTTATAGACTGTAGTGTTCCTGCACGTGCAGATTACGTACTACCAGAAAAAGGCAGTACGCT
>NZ_JBPYDC010001670.1:0-546 GCF_051847575.1 Psychrobacter sp. 1U2 | reverse complement strand
AATAGAAACTTCTAGCGTACGTGACTTTTCTTTGACGCCATCACCATGACAGTCAGGACATGGGTTTTTAATCTGTTTACCCGTGCCACCGCAATGTGGACAAGCTTGCTGTACCGCAAAGAAACCTTGCTGCATACGAATCTGACCTTGACCATGACAGGTCTGACACGTAACCACATCAGAGGCGTCTTTTGCGCCTTTACCATCACAAGTATCACAAGGGGCTGGTGCAGTAAAGCTGATCTCTTTTTTGCAGCCACGTACTGCTTCTTCTAGTGTCAGCTCGATTACATAACGCAGATCAGAACCACGGCGTGAACGCCCGCCGCCGCCGCCGCGTGACTGACCAAAGATATCACCGAAGTTCCCAAAGATATCGCCAAAGATATCTTGGAAGTTACCTGCGCCTGCCCCGCCAAAGCCGCCACCGCCCATACCATTTTCAAAGGCAGCATGACCCATACGATCATAGGCTGAGCGTTTGTCTGCATCGCTCAAGACTTCATATGCCATGGACGCTTCTTTGAATTTTTCTTCAGCTTCAGG
>NZ_JBPYDC010001669.1:0-546 GCF_051847575.1 Psychrobacter sp. 1U2 | reverse complement strand
ATTAATGTCTTTTAAGGAAATCTCTTTAGTAGAGGTATGCTGACGTTCTGATACTGACTGCACGTTTTCCATATCTAATAATTGCGCTAATGTTATATTTTTCAAGTACTGTTCTATATGATTTGATAATGCACACCATAAATCATGGGTCAAACACATTGTACCGCCTTGACAATCACCGCGTCCTTCACACTGCATCGCGTTAACAGATTCATCAACAGCAGAGATGATGGTCATCACGTCTATTTCATCTAAAGGTTTTGCCAAATGGTAACCACCTGCCGCGCCGCGGATACTAGTAACCAAGCCACGTTTACGAAGTTTGGAGAACAGCTGTTCAAGATAGGAGATAGAGATAGACTGTCGCTTTGCAATATCAGATAAGGACACAGCGCTGTCTTGCTGACTAGTCTGTAAAGCCAGATCTAATAAAGCGGTAACGGCGTACCTACCTCGAGTAGTTAAACGCATAAAATATCTCCAAGCTGATCAGTTATAAGCCAAATTTAATAACGAGCTTAAGCATATTGATTAATAAAATTAATG
>NZ_JBPYDC010001668.1:0-546 GCF_051847575.1 Psychrobacter sp. 1U2 | reverse complement strand
GTGGAAAAGTTATAATCGTCATCAGCTAAGGTGTCTTTTAACGATAAATTATTATCTGTTGCTACATCTTGCTGCGGTAACAGATGTATAAGTTTATTAATCGTTCTATCAATAAGCGCACTTCGATAACTTCCCGTATGAACATATTGAGTCAGCTCATATTGCAACAATTGATGAGCAAATCGCCCTACCCGGAAATACTGAGCAGTTAATAGTGTACCATCACTCTTACTATAGGCTAATAAGCTAAGCTTTGTAGCCAAAGTAGCCAGTTGGGGCAAGTTAGCCATTATTAATGCACCACTGATCTCGTGGTAATCTCTTCCTATACGCTTAAAATCAGGATAAGTATCTAACTGCCAGTCCTCAGACACTAGTGATAACTGCTGATCAAAAAGTGGGAGAAGCCATTCTAGCGTCACCATTTCATTTGGCTGGTTTTTCATAGGATTATCCTAACTCGTTTAGGCACTAATTTTTTGCCATGCATTAACCTGTGGATGGGCAATGCGGCGCATATTTGAAGGTCGCCAAAACAGCGCCTCT
>NZ_JBPYDC010001667.1:0-546 GCF_051847575.1 Psychrobacter sp. 1U2 | reverse complement strand
AAGAATATGTAACTAATAACGAAGGTAAAATACCTGATATACATGCTAGAAAAAAATCAACTATTGAATTTTTTGTTGATGAAGCATCATGTAAGACTAAGATCACTACTGATGGTAAGCCTAAAAGGGTTACATTAAAAGATTATGAATGTAAATTTAATACAACAACGATACCTCATACAACTATTACGCCAACTTCACCTGTCACTAACTCAAGTCAACTAGAAAACATTGAAAGCGCTGAAGATAAAGAGCAAACTACAAAAACAGATAATTTATTAGACGAAGTCACCTTTAACATAAAACTAGTCGAAGGCGACACAGGAAAACCACTACCCAACACAACCTATCATCTTGAGTACAAGAACAACATCAAACCTCATAAGACCGACAGCTCAGGTATTGAATCAGGTATTAAAGCTGATGTTAATCAATCTATTGGCGTCTACCTTGATGACGATGAAGGCAAAAAGCAATCCATCTACAGCATGGCATTCCCAGTGACAGGCGACTTAAACGGACGTACTAAAGTACTCAAGGTCCCTG
>NZ_JBPYDC010001666.1:0-546 GCF_051847575.1 Psychrobacter sp. 1U2 | reverse complement strand
AAATCCAGATGAAAAGAATTCAATTCGATAAAAACTGTCAATGAGTGCAGTGATAACTGGCAATACTCGTTGTATAGCCAATTCGCTATAAAAACGATACACCAGTTGCGCATTACGTTACAACGTATCGATTTTATTTGGTATCGATTATATTTACAAGTGCTACATATAGTGGTCTGGATATAACTTAGATGTTCATAATAAAAAGGAAGACTAATGAGTACTCCCAAAGATAATGATGTTAATAAAGACTACGAGTTAAAAGATGCAGACGACAATAAAGGTATCGTACCTGATGATGCGCTGCAAAAAGCGAATCCAGCTGCTGCTGAGCGAAAGAGTGAGGATCATGATCCGCACCATATTGCAAAAGATGCCAAGCAATACGATAGTCCACTCATGGAAGATGACAAATAGCGTCTTTTTTACAAGCTATAAAGGTAAAGCAAATAAATAATAGACCAAAGTAAAAAGGTACTATCGCCAATCAAGTGATAACTTTGATCAGCAATAGTACCTTTTTGCTCTATCTATAGGACTATATCT
>NZ_JBPYDC010001665.1:0-546 GCF_051847575.1 Psychrobacter sp. 1U2 | reverse complement strand
GCGTCATAAGTTGTGCCGCATACTTCACAGTTATCACCATATTGATCCAGCGCACCGCACTCAGGGCACTCTCCTTTGACAAATCGATCGGCCAAAAATAACTGCTTTTCAGGATCAAATAATTGCTCAACATCGCGAGTTGAGATATGCCCTGCGCTATTAAGACGGCGATAAATCAGCTCAGAGAAATGTTTGTTTTCTTCTGAATGAGTGGTGTGATAATTGTCAAAGTTAATCAAAAACTTTGCAAAGTCCGCTTCATGCGAGGCTTTAACTGAGGCAATCTGCTCCTCTGGCGTGATGCCATTGGCTTCAGCTTTTAGCATGATTGCCGTACCATGTGCGTCATCCGCGCAGACATACGTAACCTGATGGCCTTGTGCCTTCATCGCACGCGCCCAAATGTCGGTCTGAATATATTCTACAAGATGCCCCAAATGGATATAGCCATTGGCGTAGGGCAGCGCACTTGTTACTAAAATCTCACGCACTTTTGTCACCTATACTTTTATATAAACGGGTTAATTATCATCATCGCACGCTATT
>NZ_JBPYDC010001664.1:0-546 GCF_051847575.1 Psychrobacter sp. 1U2 | reverse complement strand
CTTTTGGCATCATTAGAAGCTGTTTGACACAACTTCGATTTGTACGATTATGCACATATTTCTAGATTTTGTTCTCTCCTTTAAAATGGGTACTGAATTTCCTATATAATGTGAGCCACCTCGCTGATGATAATCCACTCAATTTAGTCTTTTTCTTAGCAAAAAAGGCTTTTTATTAGGTAAAAATGGCACTTTATGTTTAACACTTCCTCGACTCGTTTAAATAAATACATCAGCGAAAGCGGTATTTGCTCCAGGCGAGACGCTGACCGCTTTATCGAACAAGGTAATGTCTACGTCAATGGTAAGCGTGCTCAAGTAGGCGATCAGGTGGTTGCTGGAGATACGGTAAAAGTCAACGGACAGCTCATTGAGCCGCGAGAGGCCGATGATTTTGTTTTTATTGTATTGAATAAGCCAGTGGGTATTGTAAGCACCACTGAAAGCTCCGAGAAAAATAACATTGTCGATTTTGTCAGACATGGAGTACGTATTTTTCCAATTGGTCGTTTGGACAAAGATTCTCAAGGTTTAATATTTTTGACC
>NZ_JBPYDC010001663.1:0-547 GCF_051847575.1 Psychrobacter sp. 1U2 | reverse complement strand
GATTTATATTTACTCTCATATATCAGGCGGTTTAGCATCGTCTATAGCGGTATGAAGTTGCACCGATTTCAAGTATAATCGTAGCCCTTCCCAGCTTGCACATTTTTATAAAAATCCTTTATAACGGTTGTTTATGACCAAGGATTTAGCGTTAAGCTACACCTACATTTTGGATGGCTGCCAAACCTATGAGTAACACCCCAACAATAACTTCAAAATATCAAGAAAGTATCGAATCTTATCGTCACTTGATTGGCTCAACAGGCGAGGATTTGTCTCGCCCTGGCCTTGAGGATACTCCTGAACGTGCGGCAAAAGCTTTTGCTCATTTAACCCAAGGCTATCATCAAAGCTTAGATGAAGTCGTCAATGATGCCGTATTTCCATCGACCAATCGTGAGCTAGTATTGGTACAAAACATTGAATTTTATTCGCTATGTGAGCATCATATGTTGCCTTTTCATGGTATCGCTCACATTGGATATTTGCCCAATGGACATGTTTTAGGATTGTCAAAATTTGCCCGTATTGTCGATATGTTTGCACG
>NZ_JBPYDC010001662.1:0-547 GCF_051847575.1 Psychrobacter sp. 1U2 | reverse complement strand
CAACGCAATATTCTATAAACTTTTGTAATGGAAGAATACTCACTTAATGTGGGATTTCCGACATTAAAGGTTTCTTTTCTTACAACTCATATAATAACAACCGACATAACTTAAGAGAAATAGAAATATCTATTAATAGCATGAACGGTGTTAATAACACTTTTAACGGTTCAAACAACAGAAAATAACCTGTAAAATCTCACCAGTAAAATATGAACGCAACATTTAAGGTATGAATGATTATTAACATCTAGCGTCTCTTGATAACCTGAAACATACAAAAACACCTAAAAAATGAAGGATAAAGCAATTTATGCACTAAATATTTTAAAATAGCGTAGAATACACGTTAAAACTCACTCAATGATGTTGATACATTGCGAAATGTAACTTAACCGACTCAAGGACACGATTATGAAAGATGAAAAACTGCAAAAAGCCCTCGCCCGTATGGGACTTGGCTCACGTCGTCAGATGGAAGAAGTCATTAAATCAGGACGAGTAACTGTCAACAATGGACCAGCAACGATTGGCGATCGCGTTGAGC
>NZ_JBPYDC010001661.1:0-547 GCF_051847575.1 Psychrobacter sp. 1U2 | reverse complement strand
ATGCTCTAAAAAATGATACCTCAAAGGCTCAATAAGATACGCATCACTATTTAAATCAAGATTGGCCGCCATGCGCTTAGGATACACTTGCAACCCTTGTAATAAAGTCTTCAGATAATTTGCAGCACCCGCGAGCAAAGCGGTCCCTTCCATTAAAGGCATCCAGCTTGCATGCCACTGGCCCAATGCGCGCTCAAAAGGCTGAGCGGTTGTATTACTAATCACGCTTAGGTGTCCATGCATCCTTAACGTAGCGGTCTTAATTAGTGCACACAATACAGGATTGCGCTTATGCGGCATCGATGATGAGCCGCCCATCCCTTCAATAGCAGGCTCCGCCAACTCGCCTAGCTCAGACTGGCACATCAATGCTATATCTTCAACGATATTTTCCATAGCACAAGCACAAGCATCCAATCCAGAAGCGAGCGCATGAATAGGTTGTCTATTTGTATGCCATGGCAGCAGCGGTAACGATAGGCCGAGCAATGTCGCTACTTGCTGAGGCAGCTTATAACGTTCATTCTCTTCATTACTAACCCCAACA
>NZ_JBPYDC010001660.1:0-547 GCF_051847575.1 Psychrobacter sp. 1U2 | reverse complement strand
CGTTGACTGATTTGGCTGAATTGATGTAGACGCTTAAGTGGTTATCAGCAGGTGTGATAAATGGTTGATAATATATCGACAGCTCCATTGCGATGGAGCTTGTTTTATTTTCATTATTCCAAAAAAACCTCCGCCATTTGTTTTGCATAAGATAGCGGAGGATTCGGTATGTTACTGTAGTATTTAAAATAAAACCTTATTTATTAATAAGTTTTAATTAAAAATCAATAACTTATACTATTCGACTGTGACACTCTTGGCCAAGTTACGTGGCTGATCGACGTCTGTACCGCGCATAACAGCGACATGGTACGACAACAGCTGCACAGGAACACTATAAACGATCGGTGCGAGTATCTCGCAGACATCAGGTACATAGACCACATGCAATCTATCTTCCGCTACCATTTGGCTAGCTTCACTGGCGAATACAAACAGCTCACCGTGGCGCGCATGTACCTCTTGCATGTTGGCTTTAAGCTTATCGAACATATTGTCTTTTGGTGCAAGTACCACAATTGGCATGTCTTTATCTACCAATGCCAAC
>NZ_JBPYDC010001659.1:0-547 GCF_051847575.1 Psychrobacter sp. 1U2 | reverse complement strand
CCTGCATAATACAAACGGCGTTTATCCAATCATAGTGCGTATTGGTTTGGGTAGTCTAGAGAAAACGGGTCAAACAGGCTATATAAGTAAATCAAGAAAATAGAAGACAAAATGTTTAAACGTCTAAAAGGGAGAGTAATGAGATGAAGGGCCAATCACAATTTCATCAGCTACAGGGCAAACTACAACGCAGAATACTGACAGCGATCTTAAGCACAGCGATGACCACAAGTGTCAGCGCGTTAGCTATCAGTGTTATGACTGTCTCTCGTGCGCAAGCTGCCGTCATTACTACTGATTTCTCCGATCTTGTACAGCAAGTAACACCAGGCGTGGCACGGGTCAATGTAACCAAGACCGTCAGTGAGGCTGAGCTGGCAAAAGCCCAGACTGCTGACTTATTGCGCAAGTTCTTTGGTGACCGCGTACGTATCCCTGAACAGGCGGTGATACCAGCAATTGAACATGCTTATGGCACTGCGTTTTTTGTGACCTCTAACGGTTATATGCTTACCAATCATCATGTAGTAGAAGGCGCAGATAACAT
>NZ_JBPYDC010001658.1:0-547 GCF_051847575.1 Psychrobacter sp. 1U2 | reverse complement strand
ACTCATCGGGAATGAAGTCACGTCTAACTTTTGGTTTAAGTCTAGCGTTTGATTTTGATTATTATATGCTCGATGAAGCAGGTGCTGTTGGTGACGCCGCTTTTCGTAAACGTAGTGAGGATATCTTGGCGGCTCGCCGTGCGCAAGCAGGATTTTTAATAGTGTCGCATAATATTGGTGATATTAAGCGTAACTGCGATATTGGTATTGTGTTAATGGATCAAACAGCACTCGTGTTTAACGATACAAAAGAAGCGATTGAGGTATATGAAGAGCATGTCCACAAAGCGAAAAAATAAGATTATTGACTTCTCGCTGTTTATCGGCTTGGTAATCCTTCCATGGGTCTTGGTGATTTTTTATGTCATGACGCTCGCACATCCGCGCTTTATTTCGACTTCTGACGTAGTGGTCAAACAAGTGAGTGATGCAAGCGTACCCTCTGGCGGCGGTTTATCAGCGCTACTGGGCGTTAATAGCACCAGTAAGGAAGATGCCACTTATCTGACCGAATATATCCTGTCCAATGACATGATCAAACGTCTTG
>NZ_JBPYDC010001657.1:0-548 GCF_051847575.1 Psychrobacter sp. 1U2 | reverse complement strand
AAATCATGCGAGCATCAGACCTATTAAACCTCATTAATCGCGCGCGTCCCAATGACGCTTTTCGCGCACAAGTACAACGTAACGGTAAGCAGTTGACGCTATCCGGTAAGCTTAGTCAGGCTCCAAGTGATGTCCAAGCTCAGGGCCGTGATCAGCAAAATAACGAAGTGCGCGTAGGCCTGCGTCTGCGTAACCTCACGCCAGATGAGCAAGCGGAGCTTGCAACCGATGATAAGACTGGCGTACTCGTTACCGCTGTTGACCCGACAGGACTGGCTGCGCGTTCAGGTATCATGGCAGGGGATATCATCACCAATTTGAATCAAAAGCCTATAGCCACTGCAAGCGATTTCTCTGATGCCATCTCGTCGCTACCGACTAAAGGGGTGGTGACCATTGAAGTGATGCGTCAGGGAATACCAGCGATTATCGGACTGCGTATCGAGTAGGGCCAGTGATAATAACTGGTCATAAAGGGTCGCTAAAGAGACTTGTTTATCATCGACGTCGCCCTTTATAATGGCTGGTTTTTTGATTTTAGTCAGAAT
>NZ_JBPYDC010001656.1:0-548 GCF_051847575.1 Psychrobacter sp. 1U2 | reverse complement strand
CCCTAAAGGCGCATTTAACCCACCACCAAAAGTGACCAGTGCTGTGTTTCGTTTGACGCCTCATATCGAAAAGCCCATTGTTGCAGAAGATGAGCAATATTTTGCTATCGTAGTACGTGAGACCTTTAACCATCGCCGCAAAACGCTACGCGCTATTTTCAAAAAATCCACTCTACTGCCAACATTGAGTGAAGAGGACTTTGCCGCTTGTGGTATCGATCCACAATCCCGTCCAGAAACTCTGAGTGTCAGTGACTTTGTAGCTTTGAGTAATCAGGCAAAAGTACAGAAGAATAAGACAACCATCGAGGAATTATGAGTTTTCGCCATCAATATGTTATCGGTGACTTGCAAGGCTGCTATGCAGCGTATCAAAAACTACTTGAAACTTTAAAGTTTGATCCTACACAAGATAAATTGTGGTTTGCAGGTGACTTGGTTGCACGCGGAGAGGATTCGCTAAGTACTTTGCGTCACGTAAAGATGCTATGCGAGCAAGGAGCAGCCGCAACCGTCTTAGGAAATCACGATTTAAACTTGCTGGCAGT
>NZ_JBPYDC010001655.1:0-548 GCF_051847575.1 Psychrobacter sp. 1U2 | reverse complement strand
AAATACCTTTAGGCTGGGCAGACCTGCCGTTGCCCCTTGCTGCTGCGCATGGCCCATAGCAGCCAGCATCACGCCCCAAAGTGTGGGCCAAAGTAGCAGCTCTATACCGACTGGCTTATCAAAGCGTGTCAGCTGCAAATAGGCGTGTAGTTTGTCTGAAAATGTCATGGTATTTTAATTATCATCAATAAAAAGTTATGTATGCGGCTTATGTTTTTGGTTAAGATTACTGGACTTGCTGCCATAATTTATTGGCTTCAATCAATGATAGCTCAGGGTATTTTTTACGCAGCGCCTTGATGGCTGCCACTTTATTATTTTGCGTTGTTTGAGCTTGCTTATGCAGATAAGTTAAATACTCTTGTGAGCCTCTTAGTGCTTTAAGAGACGCTTCAAGCCGGAGAATCCGAGTACGCAGTATGATATTTATCAATAATAACCCTGCTCCCATCACCCATATGATTAACGTCGACATTCCTTGCTCCTAAATCCATGAGTCCTAAATATATTCCAGCAGCACGGTAACGTTCTAAAACTGGATTGCCTAG
>NZ_JBPYDC010001654.1:0-548 GCF_051847575.1 Psychrobacter sp. 1U2 | reverse complement strand
ACCAATCAAAAGCTAGGTCGCCAGCAGACTGCCCTTGCGACCACAGTTTTGGCCGCTGCCAAGCACCTTGAAAACTTGGCTATTTTGCTACCGCAAGTAACCCAAATCAGTCATAAGCACCGCGCCTTACAGATCTTGCCAGAGCATTATCCGATCGTAGGTAAGCATCTACTTGGCGCGATAAAGGAAGTGTTAGGGGAGGCGGCTAATGACGACATCATCGACGCTTGGACTGAAGCTTATGATGAGATTGCTGGCGTCTTTATTCAGCTCGAAAAGAGCATGTATAAGCAAGAAATGTGGGAAGGTTTTGCGCCCTTTAAGGTCGTTGAAAAGGTGGCTGCAGCCACCGATATCGCCGCCTTTACCGTCGTTCCTGTCAATGATAATGCAGAGGACAGTCAAGACATTGACCTAAGTAAGCTCAACCTTACTGCTGGTCAATATATCACGGTAAAAACAGATCCAAAAGACAGTGATCATGTTGCACTACGTCATTACTCTTTATATTCTGCCAACACTGATACAGGCATTCAGTTTGCCGTCAG
>NZ_JBPYDC010001653.1:0-548 GCF_051847575.1 Psychrobacter sp. 1U2 | reverse complement strand
ACGAAGCTATCAATTCGTTATAAGTACGTAATTGGTTAAAATAAAAACACCCCAACGGTCTAAGATCGTTGGGGTGTTTTTTTCGGTTTAAGAAATTAGTGAAACAAGGAATCACTATGTAGCGTTATAAGCAACGCAGGTTTAAAGCTGACGTTTCCATGAAATTTTAAGCGTTCATATGCTTGATGACTGCTGCACCGAACTCCGAGGTACTAAGTAAGGTAGCCTTTGGCATCAAGCGCTCAAAATCATAAGTCACTGTCTTATTAGCAATCGCACCTTTTATACCTTCAATAATCAGGTCTGCTGCTTCAACCCAGCCCATATCACGTAACATCATCTCAGCTGACAGTATTAACGACCCTGGATTTACTTTGTTTTGACCTGCATACTTTGGCGCAGTACCATGAGTGGCCTCATAAACAGAAACAGCGCCGCCTTTATTCGCGCCTGGTGCGATACCAATACCGCCAACTTCTGCTGCCAGTGCATCAGAGATATAGTCCCCGTTTAAGTTTAGTGTTGCCACTACTGAGTAATCTGCAGGA
>NZ_JBPYDC010001652.1:0-549 GCF_051847575.1 Psychrobacter sp. 1U2 | reverse complement strand
ATCTATGCATATTATGGAGCAGTCCAAAAAAGATACGATCAGCGAGGGCAAAGAATGGGTCAGTCATCCATCTGCTGCAGTGCTTAGTGTGATTGCAAAAGACCACGAGCGCTTAGGTAAAAAGGTCGGCAAAGGCTTTTATGATTATTCGCAGAGTTCAGAGGGTAAGAGTGATAAGCACTTATGGCCAAAATTGACTGAGCTGTTTCCACCCGTTGTTGAGCAGCTAGACATGCAAGAGCTGATAGATCGCCTGCTCTATATCCAAGCCAACGAATCGGCGCGCTGTTATGAGGAAAATGTCTTGCGCTCTGTTGCGGAAGGTAATGTAGGCTCAATCTTTGGTTGGGGTTTCGCCCCGCATCAAGGGGGGACGCTACAGTTTATTAATGCGGTAGGAATAGAAAATTTCGTTAAGCGTAGTCATGAGCTGGCCGCTAAGTTTGGTGTGCGTTTTGAGCCTGCACAAATTTTGATTGAAATGGCAAAAAAAGGCGAGGTGTTTTCAGATGGCTAATACAGATTTAGTATCGAATAACTCAATACCCA
>NZ_JBPYDC010001651.1:0-549 GCF_051847575.1 Psychrobacter sp. 1U2 | reverse complement strand
CTGCAACTCATACAACATCGGTGCGCCAATATTATAAATTTGATATTCACGTGGGTCGAGTGGCGTGACCAGTCTCTTAATAGCGCCGCCCTTACCTGCTGCGTCCATTCCCTCAAAGGCAAATACCACATGACGACCTTTACGCGTGCGTAGTAACTCTGCAAGCTCAGACTGCTTGTTTGCAAGTTGTTTATGATAGTCGGACTTATCGATATCAGGATTCTTAATATCTATTAATTGATCGGGTATATCTACAGAGACAAGTTTTGGCTGCCTGTTGTCGTCACTTAGGCTGGCGTCACTTTTAGGCGTACTAGTAATCGTATTGATAGTTTTACTATTCCTTTTAAGGTCGGCAGATGCATGTATGTTGATACTACTTGCCAGCGCTCCTTGCATCGCTTGTAATACCTGATGGCAAAACTCAGTTGCTGCTTGTGATTTGTCGCTGCCATCGATAACGATCCAGTCATCTTGCTGCCTCAATAATTCAGCTGCCACACGATTAAACTGCGCGACTACGTCGCTATCACCCCAATCAATTTGATA
>NZ_JBPYDC010001650.1:0-549 GCF_051847575.1 Psychrobacter sp. 1U2 | reverse complement strand
CTTTGTATTAAAGGTTTAGGTTAAAAGCTAAATATATTTATCAACAAGCAGATATGCTTATCAATAAATTCGGAGTATCAAAATAGTATCAAAATGGATAGTTTCAGCAGATATTTTAAAAGTAAGGGTCTACAAATGAAACTTTTAAATGATTGGCAATAAAGGATATATCTTTCATTCAAAGTATAAAAAAAGCTAGGAGCTGGTTACTCTTGTTTTTACATCTCGTATTGGTCAGTAGATCCTACTCATAAATATGTAGGAGATATTGAAAAAGCGTACCCACATCGTGAGTACGCTAAAAACTAATAAGTATAAAACAAGAATATCTGAATGAAAATAAAGTCTAAATCAGATTTAAGTCGCTATAGGTGTATCTAAATTGACTGGTTTCTCTTGAATTTTTTTACTATCTACTGCTGCATTTAAGTTTACAAGGAAAATAGCAGTGGCTGCAATTATTCCTGGTATGGCGATAAACAAAAAGTTAGTTTGGTGACTTAGCTCTAGTGTAAGTAGCGCCCCAGTTAAGATAGGACCTACGATAGC
>NZ_JBPYDC010001649.1:0-549 GCF_051847575.1 Psychrobacter sp. 1U2 | reverse complement strand
CGCATATCGACCGCGCCATCACGCATAAAACTAAAGCCGCGACTACCATCATCAATCTGCGGTGATGAAATACCCAAGTCTGCCATTAGCCCATCAACTTCCATGATGCCTATAGCTGCCAGACTATCGGTCAACGTAGCAAAGCTATCATGAATGACATGTACGCGGCTATCTTCACTTGCAAGCTTACGAGCCACGCTAATAGCGGTCGGGTCTTTGTCAAAGACAATCAACTGCGCATCATCAGCAAGCTGGCTTAGTAGTAGCCTGCTATGACCGCCACGTCCAAAAGTCGCATCAACGTAAATACCACTTAACTGTAAGCTATTTTGGTCATCGTTGTCTGTCTGTTTGGGCAGTGATTTTACGCCGAGCACCGCAGCGACGGTCTCTTGTAGCAGCACCGCATCATGGACAAAGCTTGAATCATCAACCACTGTATCACTTTGACTAAACGCTTGAGTCGTTTGATCAAGCTGCTGGGCGGGCGCTTTAGTAGAGGCGTTTTTTATAGAAGATGAGCTAACCATTGATTCAGGTGTTCCGGTA
>NZ_JBPYDC010001648.1:0-549 GCF_051847575.1 Psychrobacter sp. 1U2 | reverse complement strand
GACTGATGATACGGACATTCCTGGCGAATTCTACCAAGAGTGGCTTGCTATTGGTCTTAAACCTTTATCTATTTTGCCTTATCAACAAGACGCTTTTGATTTTTCTAGTAGTCAGGTGCATCATGAAGCCATCACTCAAATGCGCACGTCCCTAAAATACTTTGGTCAGTTTCAGCCTTCTGCAACGACAATGATGCTTGATCGTACTGTGTCAGGACAATATTGGAATTTGGTGAACCTTGGTGTTGAAATCGATCTCTCATCTTTGGTTGATGAATACATTGAACTATAAAAAATACAATAGTAGCATCAAAGACGTTTAGACATGCAGCGCATGCCCACAACGATCGCAAAATGTGGCGCCAACGGCATGACCAAACTTTCCACAATTAGGGCAAGTAATAGGATTAAGCTGTGGTCGCATGTTACGTGCCAGCTCTGATGTAAAGATACCCGTTGGTACTGCGATGATCGAATAACCTGTAATCATGACCATGGTCGCAATTGCTTGACCCAGCGGTGTCTTTGGCGAGATGTCCCCGTAACCTA
>NZ_JBPYDC010001647.1:0-550 GCF_051847575.1 Psychrobacter sp. 1U2 | reverse complement strand
AACTACATTCAAGAGTACTTAGCACGTCACCTAACGCTTAAGAATTCATGTCTAATCTTGATAGGGATAGCATAAGAAAAGGCGCAAATCGCTATTGTTACTAGAGCGATTTGCGCCTTTTTGATATCAACAATGAACAACCTTATGTTGACCGTATAAATACGAGGCTGACCAGTCTATGGAGATGGGTTGGGTTGGCGCGTATGTACCGCTTCTATGGCATCTAATACATCAGTGGTTAAAGTCAGATGAATACTGTCAATATTTGACTTTAGCTGCTCAAGGTTGGTGGCCCCAATGATATTACTAGTGACAAATGAGCGTGAGTTAACAAAAGCCAGTGCCATCTGTGCCATATCTAAGCCTGCATCTGCGGCTATCTTAGCGTACTGGGCGGTTGCTTCTTGTGCTTGCTCGTTGACATAGCGCTCAAAACGATCATATTTCGTCAGGCGTGCTCCTTCTGGACGTTTGCCATCCAAATACTTACCTGATAGGACGCCAAAGCCAAGCGGAGAGTAGGCGAGCAGACCAACGTTTGAGCGGTGTG
>NZ_JBPYDC010001646.1:0-550 GCF_051847575.1 Psychrobacter sp. 1U2 | reverse complement strand
CGACCCAGCCAAACACAAAAAAGTGGCGATGTTTTGTACTGGCGGTATTCGCTGCGAAAAATCCACCGCCTATATGCGTGAGCAAGGGTTTGAAGAGGTCTATCATCTAGAAGGTGGTATTTTGAAATATCTTGAAGAAGTACCCGCCAGCGATTCTATGTGGAAGGGTGACTGCTTTGTCTTTGACAACCGCGTCTCAGTCAATCACAACCTAGAAAAAGGCGAATATGAGCAATGCTTTGCTTGCCGTATGCCTATTACTCAAGATGATATGCAAAGCATCGCCTATATCAAAGGTGAGTCATGTCCGCACTGTATTGATAAAGCGACCGATGAGCAAAGAGCGCGTTTTCGTGAGCGTGAGCATCAGATGCAGTTAGCGAAACAACGCGGTGAAGCCCATATTGGTAGTGATGTCATTGAGGTGATTGAAAAACGTAAAGTGGCTAAGACTGAAGCGCGTCTTTCGTCAGACTCTACTGATTCAGACAAGTTAGGTTAAATGCTCTGTCAGTAAAGCTCATAACAAAAAAAAGAGGCTCAGTTGGCC
>NZ_JBPYDC010001645.1:0-550 GCF_051847575.1 Psychrobacter sp. 1U2 | reverse complement strand
CTATTCCTCCTATGGTGGCGGCGGCTGGGGTTAAAGCATTTGATATGCTGTCTCAAGACAATACCCTACAAGATAAATTGCATGAAAATACGGCCTATTTTGTGAAGCAAATGCAAGATGCCGGCTTCGATATCAAGCCTACCGAATCAGCCATTTGTGCAGTGATGCTTTATGACGCCAATGTCTCCCAGCAAATGGCAAATGCGCTACTTGAAGAAGGTATTTATGTAATTGGCTTCTTCTACCCTGTCGTACCCAAAGACGAGGCGCGCATTCGTGTTCAGCTCTCTGCTGCCCATACTACGGAGCAGCTAGACCAGTGTATCGCTGCGTTTATCAAAGTCGCTAAGCAAATGAAAGTGATTGATTAGAGCGTATTCAACACGCCCTACAAGTAGTTCGGTATTTGCCTACTGAATTCAACAATGAAATGTAATGCAATTAAATAAGAGAGAAGTATGAAAGCACTGGTTAAAGCCCATGATAAAAAAGGCATCTGGATGCAAGATGTGCCAGAACCAAAGGTTGGCATCAATGACGTTAAAATAAA
>NZ_JBPYDC010001644.1:0-551 GCF_051847575.1 Psychrobacter sp. 1U2 | reverse complement strand
ATATAATGCCAAAGCCAAAAATGTGATCAAAACCTGTCGCGATTTAATAGAGAAGTTTGACAGCACCATACCTGATAACCGTAAAGACTTAGAGTCGCTCGCTGGTGTGGGGCGCAAAACCGCTAACGTGGTCTTGAATACTGCCTTTGGACAACCAACTATGGCAGTCGATACGCATATTTTCCGTGTTAGCAATCGCACGGGGCTGGCTACTGGTAAGAACGTCTTAATAGTAGAGAAAAAGCTGGTCGAGCGTATTCCAGAAGACCTATTGGTTGACGCTCATCATTACCTCATTTTGCATGGGCGCTATACCTGTCAAGCGCGTACCCCTAAATGCGGAGCCTGTCCGGTTTATGAAGAATGTATGTTTAAGGACAAAGCTACGTTTGTAGAGATTTGAAATTCTTTATAGCTAGTATTGTCTAATAGAGATAACCCAACTCAAAGAAAAACAATACAGATAACTATTAGCAGAAATTTAGCCAGCTCGATGATTTTTACGATTGATAGCAACAATAGCTACACTAGAGTTTTCACTCGATTCACGG
>NZ_JBPYDC010001643.1:0-551 GCF_051847575.1 Psychrobacter sp. 1U2 | reverse complement strand
ACGCAAGCGCAAGCAGAAGGCGAGCGTATTCGTCAACAAGCGCAAGCGTCTATCGAGCAAGAAATTAACCAAGCGCGTGAATCATTACGTGCTCAAGTAGCTGAACTGGCTGTACTTGGTGCAGAAAAGATTTTGCAAGACAAAGTCGATGAGCAAAAACATGCCAGTATGTTAGATCAACTGGCGGCGAAGCTGTAATTGTGAGGATATCATGGCTGACTTATCAACCTTAGCACGACCGTACGCTAAAGCCGCGTTTGACTATGCCAACGAAAATGGGGTAGTAAATGAGTGGGAAAACTTCTTGTTTATTGCCAGTCACGTTGTCAATGACAAGTCGTTCAGTACTTGGCTGGAAAATCCAGCTGTTTCTGCTGAGCATAAGTCAGCTGCGCTGACTGATCTTTATGACTCACAAGTAGCTGGTGATAGCGACTCTGCTTTTAAACAGCTACTAGGCGAGAGTAAAGGCTCTCACTCTGGTAATAGTATTAGCTATTCTAAAGTGTCACCAGCCCTTGATAATTTTATTAAGCAGTTGGCACAACAAG
>NZ_JBPYDC010001642.1:0-551 GCF_051847575.1 Psychrobacter sp. 1U2 | reverse complement strand
AAACTGGCAATGGATCGGCAATCGTGAGGTGTGTGCTTTATTTTTGAACGATAGTGAACAGGTGAGCTTGCAGCGGCTGAGCGCAGATGATGCATTGTTTACAAAAGATCTTATGACTCACACAGTGGCAGGTGGCGCAGAGCTGTTGGTGGTCGAAGGTACGCTGCTAGAAGGCGACCAAACCTATAAACAAGATAGCTGGCTACGCTTGCCCGCAGGTGCGCAGCCACAGATAAAAGCAGGTGAGGAAGGCGCTACGGTCTATGTTAAGACTGGACATCTTGCTCACGTCATTGGCGCAGATATCGAAGGTTTAGACGTTTAATGAGCTAAAGCATGTTATCCATAATTTAAGATGTTAAGCGCTTTCAATGAAAAATAAAAAGAAAACTTCTATGCAAAAATTAGATATAACAAATGTACCTGTAGCAATTATCGGTGGTGGTTTGAGTGGTCTATATGCGGCTTATTTATTAGAGCAAAAAGGCATTGATTATATATTGTTAGAAGCGCGTGATAGTTTGGGCGGTCGCATTCTCGCTAGTAAGCTT
>NZ_JBPYDC010001641.1:0-551 GCF_051847575.1 Psychrobacter sp. 1U2 | reverse complement strand
GACGTGGGTCATTTGGCGCAATCAACGACTCAATATCAATCGGTTGTAATTGACTGGCATCAATATTGGGCAAGTCATCTAGATTAAATGAGTCATCTGCGTGAGGTTGGTCTCTATTAGTTTTTGTCATGATAAATTGTCTCGCCGTCCTCTTTGTTAAAACTGCTTACTGGATTTTCTAACAATTCAAACACTCGCTCTGACGGTCTGCACAACGCTGCGCCCTTATCCGTGACTACGATAGGACGGTTGATTAAGATAGGATGGGCCATCATGGCATCGATAATCTGGTCATCAGACAACTCAGGATTGTCTAAGCCCAGCTCTTTATTAAGGGCTTCTTTACTGCGTAGCAGCTCTCTTGGTGAGATATTCATTTTTGCCAATAGCTCAACCAAGTAGTCACGGGTTGGCGGGTTTTTTAGATACTCCACCACTTCTGGTTGCTCGCCTGATGCCTTTATGATGGCAAGCGTATTGCGAGAGGTACCGCAGTTTGGATTATGAAAAATTAATGGTTTCATAGCAATTTTACCTATTGTTTGAATCTA
>NZ_JBPYDC010001640.1:0-551 GCF_051847575.1 Psychrobacter sp. 1U2 | reverse complement strand
AAAGGTCCGTTTGGTTGCTTGAATAAAGCCCGTTACGGTATCGCATGGGGTTCAATGGGTGCGGCTGAATTTTGCTGGAAAGCCTCGCGTCAGTATACGCTAGACCGCAAACAGTTTGGACGTCCATTAGCTGCAACGCAATTGGTGCAATTGAAACTTGCTAATATGCAAACTGAGATTGCCCTTGGCTTGCAAGCAGCGCTACGTGTTGGTCGTTTGATGGATGAGCATAATGCAGCGCCTGAGATAATATCGCTCATTAAGCGCAACAACTGCGGCAAGGCGTTAGATATCGCTCGTGTTGCTCGTGATATGCATGGCGGTAACGGTATCTCTGATGAGTTCCATATCATTCGCCATGTCATGAACCTAGAAGCAGTGAATACTTATGAAGGTACGCATGACATTCATGCGCTTATCCTAGGTCGTTCGCAGACTGGTATTCAAGCGTTTTATTAATTTAAAGCGCTAGCAAGGTAATAAGTAGCTTTTGATTAAGTCATAGCTAAGTATCAATTTTCAACGACTAACGTACGTTACTGTTTAGCCTT
>NZ_JBPYDC010001639.1:0-552 GCF_051847575.1 Psychrobacter sp. 1U2 | reverse complement strand
ACGTTGCTTTTTTTATATTCTAACTTTCAACTTTAACACGCTTATTTTTAATAAATAAGTTTGCTTCGGGTAGGACTAGTCTTTACGAACACGAGAAGTTTCGTGCTCTAAAAACCCTTCCTCGGTTACATCTAGTTCTTCATGTTGTAGCTCAACTTGGATACTGTCTGTATGCGTATGCGTGGTCTTATTGACTTCGATTTCTTGAATAGCATAAGTATCTTTTGTAATGGTTGCTACTTGACGTGATAAAACGATCTCGATAGGAGAATCGCCAACCTCTATTTGTTTACCATTGATAGTGACTACCGCCTTACTATCTAATGAGGGTTCAACATGGCGCAAAATGTCTTTTTCATCATAGTTACCTGATAGCAGATCTTGGCTTTCAGCATCGTTGTACTCAGTGCGAATTGTGACATACTCTTCTACTAGCTCAATTGGCACTTCAATAGACTTGGTACGGGTATGCTTAGTCACTGTCACTTTACCGACGTCTAGGCGCTCCTTGTTGATGACTGGACGCTCTTCTAGTAGTTCTAGACGGTTACT
>NZ_JBPYDC010001638.1:0-552 GCF_051847575.1 Psychrobacter sp. 1U2 | reverse complement strand
CAATAGCTAAGCTAATATTTATTCTTTTTTGAATTCGGCAATAGCCAGCTTGCGTGCCGATTTATGCTCGACCATCGGCGCAGGGTAGTCAATATCGGCAAACTTGCCACCTTTTGCCAATTCTTTGCGCATCTTGTCTTCGCTATGCAAGATGCTAGTAGGAATATCTTCTAACTCTGGTAGCCAAGTTTTAATAAACAGTGCTTTAGAGTCATGCGTATTGGCTTGGCTAAAGGGATTCATAATACGAAAGTAGGGCGCTGAGTCGGTGCCTGTTGACGCGCTCCACTGCCAACCGCCGTTATTGGACGCAAAATCCCCGTCAATGAGCTGCTGCATAAAGTAGCGCTCTCCTAAGCGCCAATCAATCAGCAAGTCTTTGGTCAAAAACATGGCGGTGACCATGCGCAGTCGATTGTGCATAAACCCCGTCGCATTTAAGCAGCGCATCGCTGCATCGACTAATGGTACGCCTGTTTTACCAGTGCACCATGTCTCAAAATCATCGCTATCGTATGACCAATTGATCTTGTTATCTGTTTCTTCTTTATA
>NZ_JBPYDC010001637.1:0-552 GCF_051847575.1 Psychrobacter sp. 1U2 | reverse complement strand
ATCAATGATGCAGGTGAGCTACGCGGCTGTGATTGGACGTTTAATGCGTGGGGCGGAGACTACGATGGCCTTTATGCGCCTTGGGATGACGATGATAAGTTAGCTGCACGTCTATGCGATTATTTGAATATCGAACGCTACCGTACCGAAGATTTTGTGCTGGAAGGTGGCGCGTTTCATGTCGATGGTGAAGGCACAGTATTGACCACACGTATGTGCTTGCTCAGTCCTGGCCGTAATCCCCATCTTAACGAAACTCAAATCGAGGACAAGCTGAACACTTATCTTAATACCCAAAAGGTGCTCTGGATTGATGATGGTATCGATCCTGAAGAAACCACAGGACACATTGATGATATCGCCTGCTTTTCTCGTCCGGGTGAGGTGGTTTGCTTGTTTACCGATGACCCCAACCATCCGTTTTTTGAGGCCACTCAAAAAGCCTATAAACAACTCTCAAACATGAAAGATGCTAAAGGCCGACGTCTAACAGTTCATAAGCTTTGCTGTACCCAAAAGCCAGTTACGTTGCCTGAAAACTACGATATAGTA
>NZ_JBPYDC010001636.1:0-552 GCF_051847575.1 Psychrobacter sp. 1U2 | reverse complement strand
AAAAACGTACATCTAAATAAATCTTGGCAGCAGCGCCACTATCAGGATTGGCAGACAACGCTTGCAAGCCAAAGTTTATGAGCCAAGGCTTCGCTAGTAGTAACACCAAACCAATGACGACGGCTAATAAGAGCGCACGCTGCAAAATAGATAGCAGTGGCGATGCTTTTTGCTGCGAGTTTATAGAGTTGCTACTATCTGAAAGTTGCCCCAATGCCTGTGCAGATAAACCAGAAGATGCATATTGTAAAAAGTTAAAGCTAACAAGCAGTAGGGACAAAAGCTGTATTGCCAGGCCCATGCCTGCAAGCTTTGCGGCATCATTCATATTGCCGACGATGGCAGTATCAATCACACTTTGGAGCGGCATGGCTAGATTAGCTAATAAAACTGGAACAGCAATCGCGACAATACGCCTGTAGCGTGTGTCAATAGGCGACGTGACTGTTGATGGGGTAGACGTTGACATAAGATGATCACTTCTGCGTAAACACAGCTAATAATACCCGCCCGTTTGCTACATGACTGCGGGATGAGCTTTTACTACTAAAT
>NZ_JBPYDC010001635.1:0-553 GCF_051847575.1 Psychrobacter sp. 1U2 | reverse complement strand
CGTATAAGCATCTGTCCCAAACTCACCAAGCTGAAGGATTAAGTTTTCGTGATCAGTAAAAGATATTTCCTGATCTCTAAAAAAAATCATTTTATGTCGATAAAGGGCATCTTCGATCTCAGCCATGACATCGTCGCTGACATCGCTTAAATCTACACCTCTAATTTCTGCGCCCATAGCAGAAGCTAAAGGATGAGCAGTAATATGCTGATAATCTTTTGCACTATTATCGAAAAGTCCTGTGGGGTGAACACTATTAACCATTTTTAATCCCTTAAAAATTGTTGAAAATGAGTTTTACTACATTAACTGAAAAAACAATATTTCAATACGATTACTAATTTTTCGCTAATAAAAATTAAACCTTACAAGCAACACTCGCTTCTTGTGCCTTTTCATAAACGCCTTGTGCGTCTAATCCAAGCGCTTCCACGTTATTGAGGTATTTCTCAATTTCTGTCTTGAGTATACCGCTCCAAGCAGGATCGTTTAATGGATCAGGAATCTCTATCATCGTATCGCCGCGAGCTTTGGACTCAGCTTTAACCCTGAT
>NZ_JBPYDC010001634.1:0-553 GCF_051847575.1 Psychrobacter sp. 1U2 | reverse complement strand
ATTTAGAAACTGAGCCCCACCGAAGTCGCTTTTTTGGTTTCTTCAGCCTATGTGTTACCGCAACCACTGGTGTGGCTTTGGCTGGTAATCTGCTAACCTTCCTGATTTTTTATGAACTACTAACGCTCACAACATATCCGCTGGTAGTGCATCGCGGTAGTGAAGCGGCGCGTAAAGCTGGGCAAACTTATCTGCTGTATACTCTTGGCGGTGGCAGCCTGATGCTGCTGGGGACGGTGTGGCTTTATACTCTGACTGGCAATCTGGAATTTATCGAGGGTGGTTTTCTTAGTAGTTTGAGCGCGCAGCATCATACTTCGTTGGTGGTTGTTTTTATTTTGTTGATGATTGGACTGGGTGTAAAAGCCGCGTTAGTACCGTTACATGGTTGGCTGCCAAAAGCTATGATAGCGCCTGCGCCCGTCAGTGCTTTGTTACATGCTGTTGCAGTGGTGAAAGCCGGCGCTTTCGGTATCGTGCGTGTGGTCTATGAAGTGTTTGGTATAGAGTTTGCGCAGCAGCTTAATCTTTTGAGGCCACTGGCTATTGCAGC
>NZ_JBPYDC010001633.1:0-553 GCF_051847575.1 Psychrobacter sp. 1U2 | reverse complement strand
ATTTGACTAAATTCTTTGTATATTTAAGAGAATTATGTTGGTTTAAGCTTATTGCCTTCTAGTCGGTTAGAGTAAAAGAGCCAAAACACTCATAGTGAGTTAAAATATAGATACAGGAATGTTCGGTTTGGTTACAGCCAATGTAATCATATAAGGCATTTTAAGAAAAGATCGAAGATAACCTTCGTAGTAACGGTTACTGATGGCGTTGCGCTCTGGCTTTAAAGACAGCGCTAACTACAAAACCATCGGACAAACAATATAAGCTTATGATGCAGTTTACAGCATCACTAATATATGAAATGAAGGTGAAAGTATGGGCGAAGGGATAGCAAGTTGGTTTAACAATATCGTAAATTACGGTGTTAGTATCATTTGGGGTAATAACGATTGGTTAATTGTTAATAACCCTTGGTACGGATTATTAATGTTCGTATTAATTGGTGCAGGTCTTTATTTTACAGTGGTCACACGCTTTATTCAGTTCCGCCATTTTGGACATATGTGGAAACTATTACGTGTGTCTAATCAAGGCCGCAAAGATGGTGGTATC
>NZ_JBPYDC010001632.1:0-553 GCF_051847575.1 Psychrobacter sp. 1U2 | reverse complement strand
AACCCAAAAACGGACATACAAAAAGAGAGAACAGTAATGCTGCAATTAACCCATCTTGTTGGTTATAGACTGACTGTCAATCACTGACAACGAAAGTTGATCTTGTACTCATAATCGTCGCTACGGGACAAATCTGGCGTACCAGTGCCGAAGATTGAGCCGATAACCGCACCAGCTTGTCCAACCATACGTCCAGTGCGCTCATCCAAGATACCGTTATACGTCACTTTGTCATCGACGATAATCACTTGCTTACTCTTGCAAGTCTTTTGCGCGCTGTCTATCGCATTTTGCTGAGCCTTTACTTTGGTATCTGCGATACCAGTCGTTTCATAAATAGAGTTAGCACGCTGGATAACAGGTGATGAAGGCGTACTTTGACACGCACTCAAGGTGAGGGCTGCGGTGACAGTAGCCGTCAATACTGTGGTTTTACTAAGGGTCTTCATAAATTATCCTTAATTTTTGTACATTGTTTCTAGATGATAGGCACGAAAATTCACTAATTACTCAAAATGATGGATTATAACAAGCAAAAGTCAAACAAACAGCA
>NZ_JBPYDC010001631.1:0-553 GCF_051847575.1 Psychrobacter sp. 1U2 | reverse complement strand
TGCTGATGGGTGCTTCTATGTTCATACAGCAGCAGCTAAACCCACAGCCAGCGGATCCTATGCAAGCAAAAGTAATGAAATTTTTGCCGATTATCTTTACCGCTTTTATGCTATTCTTCCCAGCAGGTCTAGTATTGTATTGGACGGTGAACAACTTGTTTAGTATGACGCATCAGTATATTGTGAATAAAAAGGTAGAAGAAGAACAGAAACAGCGCACTGTTAAAGTACTTGATTAGTTTGAATAAGAGCCTTTGAATAAAAAAACCATCGTGCAAACGGTGGTTTTTTTTATAGGTAATTTGTTTATAATATTTTTTGCTGGTAGGTAAGCAGAACGCTAATACAGCGTCATAAAAGCTCAAACATGTACCCTACATTAGGATATAAAGTTTGCTTTGTCAGGCTGGGTTTAGGCGTCTATAATGGAGCTTTTAGTTAATGAGAATAACTTTGAATTCTTTACAGACGACGCAAGCCTTATCTGATTCATCTGGAAAGTCTAAGCCATCCGGTTTGGCTACGATTGCCGCGATTGCCACACCACTTGGGC